>SVFB01000059.1 GCA_015057085.1 Lachnospiraceae bacterium | reverse complement strand
GTATGTTCCCCACATCCAGCTTCCTTCAGATTCCGTCTCGCGGCGGACACCCTTGCTTTCGGCTATATCCTTCCCACTACCGGGCGGATTCGGGACTTTAACCCGTTAGAAACGTGCGCCGCTAGGCGCACCGCAAAAAAAAGAACCGCCTTGCGGCGGTTCTTTTCTATAGTAGTAATGTTGCACAGCAACAATTTTTCAACCAAATTAACCAAATTTTTTTAAAGGAGATTTTCGGTAACCAGCCGAAAATCTTTTTGATACCTAGAATATTCAAGGAGCCAAATAATTGGCTCCTTGAACTAGTGTTATTTCTTGTTTTTAATTGCTTATAATTTCGGTACTCCGATTAGCCGAGGAGTGAAAGAACACCCTGGTTAGAAGAGTTAGCCTGTGCGAGCATTGACTGGCCAGCCTGAGTAAGAATGTTATTCTTGCTGTAGTTAACCATCTCTTCTGCCATATCGGTATCACGGATACGAGATTCAGCAGCTGTGGTATTCTCAACTACGTTGTCTACGTTGTCGATGGTATGCTCTAATCTGTTCTGGATAGCACCGAGTGCAGATCTCTGAGCGGATACCTTTGCAACTGCGTCTGCGATTGCATCGATAGCGTATGTAGCAGCCATACCTGAATCATCTTTTACATTGAGATCCTGTACGCCAAGTCCTGCAGCGCTCATTGCTGAGATGTCAACAGTAATCTTGTTAGACATATCTGCATCAGCACCAACATGTAATGCGAAGGAAAGATCCTTAGCTACAGTTGCAGTTCCCTTTGTAATCTCGAATGTGTAGGTGTCTCCGTCGGCTGTTCCTGTTGCAGAAACATTACCGGAATCAACACCGATGTTGTTTGCCTGTGTAAGAGCAGTTTCAATCTTAGACTTTGCTTCATCAGCGGTGATATTGTTCTCTAAATTGTAATCACGAGCAACTACTTCATCGTCAGAACCAACCTTGATCTTTGCACCGTCTACAACCTTCTCCTGTAATTCAGAAGCAGAGTATAATGTACCGGTACCAGCATCAAACTTATCGTCATCATTCTTAGTATAAGTGGTTCCATTGATAACAACTGTAGAAGCAGAGTCAATTGCTGTCTTAACTGAATCGATAGAATCAGCTGCGCTTGAATCAGCACCTGCTGTGATGTTGTATTCCTTACCAGCAATTGTAACTGACTTTCCAGCCTTTAACTCGATTGTTAAAGTTGCTTTCTGAGATCCATCAACGAATGTTACGTTGTTTGCATCTGTTCCAACGATACCAGCATCGTGACCCTTTAAGGTATTGGTCTGAGTTCCGTTTGTTCCCTTTAAAAGATAGGTTTCGTTAAACTTGGTTGTCTCAGCAACACGATCGATTTCTGTTGTCAACTGTGAAATTTCGTTTTGGATAGCTTCACGATCGGATTCAGAGTTTGTTCCGTTGGCTGCCTGTGTAGCCAGCTCGTTCATTCTCTGAAGCATTGACTGTACTTCGTTCAAAGCACCTTCAGCTGTCTGTACTGCAGATACACCGTCTTCAGCGTTGGTAGAAGCCTGATCCAAACCTCTGATCTGCTTACGCATCTTCTCAGAAATTGAAAGACCAGCTGCATCATCTGCTGCACGGTTAATCTTGTAACCAGAAGATAATTTCTCAGTAGATTTTGCCTGAGAACCGGTTGTGATGTTGAGCATTCTGTTGGCGTTCATCGCCTGCATGTTGTGTTGTACTACCATAATGTTTTCCTCCTTGAAAATAAAATCCCGCGTCCTTGCGGTAAGTTTGGTAATGTGTGTGACTTTCTTTTCTCCAGACCGTACGCTTCGGATCTAAGTCCATCACTTGTGACTTGATTATAGTACCTTCGTCACGGTTTGTAAAGTACTAATTCGGCCAAAAGTACCGAAATTTTATAGCAAAAGGTTGCAAACCCTTAAAAATAGGTGGTTTACCCCCTCTCAACTATCATAAAAAAATTTTTATTCCCTGGCTAAATGCTCCAAAAAAAATATAAATAAATACACTCTTTTCTTCTTCCTCCTTGAAAGTGAACGACAGGGAACGGTTGAAACTTGATATGATAAGCTCAGCTCCTACTCTATGAAATTGTCAAAGGACAGTATATATGTGATTCGTATTTTACTTTTTATTGTCCATAAACTGAGGATCCACATAACCGGTCCTCATCATGGTCTTATAGTACTCGCTGGTAATTTTCGTGTTCTTTCGAACAGACTTTGCCTGCTTTTTGATTGTTGCAAATCGGGCTGTCATCAGATCCTTGTTGCGAGCCTCCTGCTTTTGCAAATCCACACTCCTATCGGTGATTTGTCGGATCAAACTCTGCATTTCGAGAATCTGGCTTTGATAAGCATCGCGATTTGTCTGCAATTCATTTTGGACGCGCTCATAGAGCTTGTCGAATCCACTGTCGAGCTGATCAAGCTGTGTAATCAGCTTGCTCTTTTCATCCACAGTTTTGTCAAAGTCATCCGGAGAGGACATTTTGTCCTCCAGGATTTCTTTTTGCTTTTTATTTTGCTTTTCGATGGCATCAAGAATCAATAGTTTCTTATTCAGAGACTGCAGCATGATGTCAACATATGTATTGTCATTAGATTGCACGCTTAGTTCCATTTCCGGCAATTGCCATAACTTCTTTCCAAGTATCACGCATAGTGCGCAGATGCTTCAATACTTCCTGCAAAATTTCTGCGTCCTTCTTAATATTTGCCTCTCTTAAGCGGCTAATCAAATACAGATAGACTTTTTCGAAATCCTTTGCGACTTCATATTTGTGGTCCAGTGATGTCTGAAACTCAATGACGATACGCTCTGTCTTTCGAATGTTGTTGTGCGCCTTCTCCATATCGTTCTTCTCAATTGCAAGAATTGCAATGTTTGTAAACTTGATTGCTCCATCATAGAGCATCAAAGTCAACTCCGCAGGAGATGCAGTAAGTATTTTACTGTTGTTATACGCATTAAATGCCTGTTGCTGTAACATAGGATCGTCCCCTTTCTATGCTTCCTTATGAACTTCCAAGTAAACCTGATAATGAAGAGGTCTGGCTTTGAAGCTCTGAAAGCTTAGTTTCCATTGTGGCAAACTTACTGTAATAAAAATCTTCTTTGTCTGCCAATTTATCTTCCCACTCATCAATTAATGAAGTGTATTCACTGTATTGCGTTGTCATCTGCTTATCATTGTAGATTGTATATGCAGAGCTCAATGAAGTCGCAGTCATCTTATCTCCGATTGAAGAATAAAGATTTGATGTTAACTGCTTCATAAAGTCAATGACCTGCTCCGGATTTGTATTTAACGCTTCCATAAGCTTGTCGGTATTTCCTGAGGTATTTTCATCATCCTCATCTCCATCAATATGGAATGCATTCTGCTCATTCTCCGGTGCATTCAAGAATCCCAAAGTGTGGATTCCAAAGCTGGAAAGTGAAAGCTTGGTTCCGTTTACAGTGATGGTATTGCTCATTGCAGACATCATAGACTGCATAACGCCATTTAAGGTTGTATCACGACGGAGCAATGAATCCTTAATCTTGGTTTCCCATTTTTCGATTTCGGTTTCACTCATCGCAGCTTTTTCATCATCTGTTAATGGCTCATATCCGCTAGCAGAGTCAGCGTTGTAAAGCTTGGTCATCTCATTGATTACGTTATTGTATTCTGTCAGGAAATCTTTGATTTTGTCATAGAGTCCCTGAGTATCTGTTTCGGTTGTAACCGTAATCGCATTTTCGTCGCCGTCACCTGTGATACCGGTTGCATTGATTGTCAGCCCGTTTACGGTAAAGGTGTTTGATGATCCGGTATATAATACGCCATTTAGTCGAATCTTTGCATCTATACCATCAATCTTTGTTGCATAATTGGTGGAGTCTGTTCCCTCGGAATCGTCTTCCTGCGTATTCATGCCCAATGCGCTTAACATCGCAGCAGAGTTTTCATCGGAAGTATCAGCAGTAATACTGAAATCCCCGCTTTCTCCTGCGCTTTTTGCGTTAATATAGAAACGATTATTGGATTTATCAAAGCTGGCATTTAATCCTGCTTCTTTTAATCCAGCCAACACATCTGAAATGGTGGACTCACCACTCAAAGATAACTGCGTTGTCACATCATTTCCATTTTCGTCTTTTGTCGTGATATTTAATTTTGTAGCAACCGGATTGCCATTTTCGTCTGTCACTTCATATCCTAAGTTGGATAGCTTCGTAGATGTATCAATGGTTCCGGAATATTTCTTTGACAAATCTGCACTTGTCATATATGCGGTCTGTGCCATAGAAAGCACATTTAATTTCTGTGTTCCAACGACTGCAGAACCGTTTGCGGTTGCAGATGCCTTTGTGGTATCCGATACAGTTGCTTTCTGTAATGAATATCCGCTGGAGAATCGAAGGTTTGATATATTGGTATAAAGACTATATACTTTTGTATTTAAACTCTTCCAGGCATCCTGCGTCCAAGATAATTTGGTTTGTGCCTTTGTATATTTTTCTACTTTCGCGGTATAGTTCGATACCATTGCAGATACCAATGATTCTGTATCCATACCGGAAATAAGGCCGGTTACGCGTGTAGCCATATCGTTCCTCCTATCTCTTTTCGTCTACCAAAAGTCCTGCCATTTCCCAAACTTTTGCGATCATATCCAAAGTTTTCTCCGGTGGCAGCTCCTTGATAACTTCTTTTGTGTCCTTATCCACCAATTTAATGGTGACACGATTGGTTGCTTCATGAATTCCGAAAATTGCTTCGGAATTATTCGCACGTTTATTGATGTCTTCCACCGCTTTTTTAATCGCAGCGCTCTGCTGCTCCGGTGTCATCTTCTGTCCATGAGGATTATCCTCAGAATCTGCACTTGTCTCTTTTGTGTTTAATGCGCTGGTATCGGATGCGATTTTTTCTGATGTAATCTGAATTTCTGATGCATCCACTTTTGACTGTGCTTCGTGACGCACTTCTGCAGTTGACGTACTTCCCTGATATGTCATCCCTGCTCCGCTGATTGCTTCTATTGCCATGATTTTACACCTCCATGTGACTAACCTACGACATAATGTGAAATTTTCGGGTCTACAAATAGAGTAGATTGCCCGTCTACTTACATTATCGTCACGTGTCTTAAAAAAGTTTATACCTAAATCAAAAAAATTTTAAAAAAATTTTTCGAGTGCATTATCCAATGAGATTCTTTAACAAATCGAAGCTTTCCTGTGTTGCTGTAGCTTCTTCGTTTTCCTTCTGAATCTGGAGGAAAACTTCCTTACGATAAATCGGAACATCCTTTGGTGCGCTGATTCCGATTTTAATCTGATCACCGCGAATCTCTAATACGGTTACTTCGATATTATTATTGATAACAAGGGCTTCGCCTTTCTTTCTCGTCAATGCTAACATAATTATTCACCTGCCCTTTCTGCCTTCTTTGACTGAAGGACATCGTAAACTTTATACTTGATTGGCAGGTCATCTTCGACGATAATCTGCACGCCCTTTTGTGTTTCATTATTGATTACGATTGGTGCCTTCAAATTTACAGAGAAGTCCTTAATATCCTTTGGCACGGTTACGGTTACTAAGATAAAAGTATTGTCCTCGTTTAATTTGCCCAATGGTTCGATGATTTCCGCAGATACGTTTGGATTATAATCTTCCTTTACAACTGCCGGATTCATAACAGGGAATGCAATATCCGGGTCATCCATTGATTGAAGCCACATAATGGATGTCTCACGAATTCCCTTATCTTCATCGAAGATCAAAGCAAAATGGTTTAACTGTGGGAATCCAATCATTCCCTTTTCCATCGTAATAATCTTCTCATCGGCGATATCAATCTCGCCAAATAATCTGGTTTTTGCCTTCATGGTCTTTCCTTCCTCCCGCTCCACGGGTGTGCATTTTATAAAATAGGTTTATAAAAACTTCAGTAAGCTTTGCTCGCCCACCTTAGATGCTGCAGTTAATGATGCGGTATAAGCATTATATGCAGCATAATAGTCAATGATAATATCGGACATATCTCTGTCCTCATTGGAGGACTTCAATTCCTCCACTGTGGTCTGCTGGTTCTCTACTCGATTTTGTGTCAGTGAGAGACGCGCTTGCATAGAACCCACATTTGTGATTGCTGTATTGACTTTTGTCAAATATTCATCGAAATTTCCAATGTAGCTTTCATAAAGCTTCTGCAGATTGTCGTCCGCAAGGTCCGCTTCCTTTTGTGCTACATCCAGATAGCTCTGCAGCACTGCCTGCGAATCTTCGTCTGCATACTGCTCCTGCTCCATCATTTCTTTGATGTTGTCCACTTTGCTTGCTGCCTCAATTGCATAATTGACGGCATCAATCATTTCTGTTACATCTCGATCAATATCATATGAAAATACGTTTCTTGCCTGTGTATTTACAGTCAACTGCGTATTGTTTGCAATGGTATAATTGATTTCCTGCTCTTCAAGCGTATAAGTGATTTCGTTTGCAGCTCCCGGGTTCTTGGTACAATTGAAATAGTATTCCGGGCAAAGGTCTCCTGCATCAAATCCGGTTTTTGTATAGCTTAAGCTGATGTTCTGCTTATTCTCCACAATCGCCTCTGCCATATTATCCGGCAGAATCAGTTCTCCTGTGGATTTCAAGAAAATCACCTGGTCAGAATCCTCTGCAAGTGGGAAATCTGCTGATGCCATCCACTCTGCTTCCGATTCGTAGGTGGAAATATTGGTCGTATCGGTTCCTCCAATGGAAATGGTTCCATTGTCTATGCTTTCGATCGAATCATATGCCAAACGTAAACGATAATTTGTCACACGACCCACATCGATTGTGCACTCGGTTTCGTTTGCCACATCTGCTGCAACATCCGTTGCACTCGGAACCTCTGCTTCGCCATAATAATAGCGATGCGTTTCGAGATCTTCGAAGGTGAAATTCTGCTCGATCGAATAGGTTGTGGAGGCCTCGTCCTCATCAAATGTCAAACTCTCTGTTGTTCTATATCCTGTAAATACAGTTCTTCCTGCATAATCTGCGTTACCTTCAGTATAAACCTGATCTTGCAATGCTTCAAGATTTTTCAGAATTGTCTGACGGTCTGACGCAGTTAATGTATCTGTTGATCCATTGACACACTGGGTACGGATATCGGTCAAAAGATCTTTCATATTATTTAATGCAGTATAGGTCACATCCAACCATGAGGTTGCATCTGCAATATTGTTGTCCAGATACTGGTTAATATGTGTCATGCTTGTAGAAAGTCTTAAGGATCTGATTGCAATTACCGGGTTCTCTGAGGCTTTACTGATTTTCTTTTGTGTAGTCATCTGCGTATTATACTTATCCACATTCACTTTGTTAGAGTTAATGTTGGTTTTCGTATTACCCATGATCATGTTATTTGTGATTCTCATATTATGATCTCCTTACGCTACTGTTGAAAAATTTCAATTCTAGGTCACGCCTGTCTCGTTGATTAATTTATCGTAGAGTTCAGTCATCACACTAATCATCTTTGATGCCAGGTTATATGCATTCTGGAAGCGAATCAAATCCAATGCTTCCTCATCTTCATCTACACCGGATACTGAAGTTCTCTGGTTGTCGATGGAGCTGGCCAGATTACTGTAATTTTTATAGAAAATATCGGCCTTGTTTGTATCAACCGAAATATCGGACAATAAGGTTTCCAGGAAGCTTTCTGCATCATCGCCTCTGAACATCTCCACATCTGCCTGAAGTGTTTCAAGCTTAGTGATCAAATCATAGGCATCCGTTCCGTTTGTGATATCCACAGTGGTTGCAAAATAATTTGCATTTCTTATGCTTTGAATATTCACCTGGAAGGTTCCTGCAGTCAACTGATAATAAGTATCGGATTGATCCGTGAATGTCGCCAATCCTGTGGTATCATCATAAGTTGTTCCATACTGTTCTTCATATCCGTATACAGTACCTACGATATTTTCTGCAGTAAAGAATGTTCCCATTGCTTCGCCGTCTAAGGTCTGCCCGGTTCGCTCAATGTCATTAAATGCTTTTGCGAAGGTACGGATGAATTCATTGATTTGTGACATATAATACGGTACACCCATTGCATCTACTGAGGTGCCTGCGGTACCGATTTTGCCAACTAATTTATCCATCAGTTCGCTGTCAGTATTATTGTTTTGATCAGCCAACTGGAATGTTACGGATGATAGCGTTCCATCTGCACTCATATCCATGGTAAAGGAATCATAGTAATATGTGTAATTTCCAATGGAAATGCTTCCCTTATCTGCCACAGAAAATGCTGCCAGATCCGTAATACTCAAATCTGTAATGGTGATGGTTGTCTCATTTGCAACAGTGACTGTTCCAAACTCTGCATCTGCATTATTACCATCACGCATTTCGAATAAAGCTTTTAATGTACCACCTGCGGTTCCTCCGGATACGGCGAAATCCATTTTGGTATCTGACCAGACGATGTCGTAAAGTCCGTCGATATCGCATTGGTTGTTTTTGTATTCGCTGGATGTGATTTCTAAGTTGCGGTGATCAAATCCATCTACCAGCACCTGTCCGTTGATAAACACACGATAGGTGGTGACACCTAAGTTCTCTCCGTTTGTGTTGTACACATCCACTTCGTCGGTTTCAACCTTAACCATCTTGGAAAGCTCGTCTAAGAGTGCACTTCTTTCGTCACGAAGGGCATTGGCACTTCCGCCGCGTACTTCGAGATTATAGATTTCTTTGTTCAGCAGTGCCAGCTTCTCTGACATTGCATTAATCGAATCTACTGAAGTCTTTATCTCTTCGTTACAATCCTTTTGGAGGTCCTGAAGATCAGTATAAAGCGCATTAAAATATGTACAGAGACTCTGCGCTTTGTTGATAAATTGGTTTCTGGCACTGGCATCACTTGGTCCGTCTGTGATAACAGAATCCAGCGCTGTAAACATATTTCCGAATATTGTAGAGAAACCATTCTGTGTCGTGTCATCTTTTAAGATGCCCTGAATCTGATCCAGATAGTATAGTTTCTGTTCATATAATCCGTAACTGCTGTTATTTTCCCAGTACTTTGTATCATAATAAAGATTTCTGGTCTGGGTGATGGCTGTTGCCTCTACACCTGTACCGACACTACCATATTTTTCGTTAATTCGAAGAGCAGCTGTTGCACTGATTTCAGTGGTCTGGCGTGTGTAGCCTTCGGTCTGCACATTCGAAATATTGTTTGCAGTTGTATTGACGGCTGTCTGATATGTCGTTAATGCGCTTCGGCCAATATTTAAGCCCATGAAGGTGGATGCCATAGCTGTCTCTCCTTTCTTCCTTCCAATTTCTGATTTCAAATTTCTAATTTCAAATTTCTGATTTCAAATATCAAAGGAAATTTATCTTGATATAGTTATCGGCAGGAAATTTATTTTTCTTTAGATGAGTCCGACAATCGTTTCTGTCATCTGTGAGATGACGGTCATGAAACGGCTGGAAGCATTGTAAGCCGATTGGAATTTAACCATATTGGTTAATTCTTCGTCGGAAGATACGCCTGTTACCTGCTGTCTGGAGCTTTCCAAAGAAGCGGTTGTAGCTTTTAGGGTATCGGAAGCTGCTGAATAGATGCTTCCATCTGTTGCCAGCTTGTCGATCATCTTGTTATAGTATGATTCGAAATTCGTTACATTATTATCCGTCGGATTCAAGGTTAATGTTGCAGAAGACCATGCGACAGAAAGTGCTTCGCCTAAATCATAGGCCACATCTCCGTCTCCCTGATAAGCCGGCATCAAAGTAATCTGCTTTTGCAACTCATCATTGATTCGCGTGGTTCCGATATGATACCAGGTGTTGGAATTTTCCGGATCCTCCGCATTCAATACATAGTAGGTTTCTCCGTTCAGCGGCGAAACCACTTCTGTATATCTGCTCTCACTGTTTCTTACAAAAATTTCTCTCGGCGGCAACTCGTGATCGATTCCATAGTATGCATTATCCACATCCAGAATCTGTGCTGATTCTGCTGCGACAATCTGAGTCTTGCCGTTGGCGGTTCCTACTTCATAGTAGGTATTTGATTCCGACTTTCCGCTTAACAATTTATAGGTACTGTTTTCCGCATCGATATCTTCATCGCTCACCGTAATGGTATTGAATGCGCTTTGGAATGTGGCAGCACTATCTTCCACGCTGAGATTCGGTGCGAACAGGTTATTGATGATGTCTACGACTTTACCGTACATCTGATCGAGTTCCGCTTCGACTTCCATCATGGTTGAACTCTCGATCTTCGAATATGCTTCCAGGCTTTCCATATCAGATTTATTTCCGAAATGATCACCTCGCTGTATCAATAAACTCTTTACTTTTCCAATATCGGTATTGTTCTCTGTCTTTGCGTCATATGTGAGATTGAATACTTCGATATAGGATTGTGTCTCATCATTCGACAGATGCGGCCAATACGGTGTATAGAATGTCGTATCTGAATCATATAACACTCCCATGTTCATGCATCCGCGATCGATGATAAACTCTGAGCCTTCGAGTTCCACACTGACAAATCCGGTCTGATCTTCCACCACGTCGATTTTGGCATAAGCAGATAGTTCATCTAGGAGCTGATCTCTTTCATCTCGCAATGTCATAGATGTTTCTACACCTGCAGATTCTACTCTTTGAATCTCGATGTTCAACTCATAGATACGATTTCCAATCTCATTGATGGTATCGACTGCGTCCTTTATTTGGTTGTTTAAGTTGGACTGATAACTCTTGAAGTCAGAGTATAAAGAAGCACTTCTGCTCAGGAACAGTTCACATTTTTGTAAAAGCAGGTTCTGGTTTGTAGAGTCCGCCGGATCCTTTGCCATTTCCTCGATTGCTGTGTACAAATCGGTAATACTGTTGGCAAATTCCTCGCCGTCAAGTTCCTGGAGCAAATCTTCCACCTGTGTTGTGATTTCGTAACAGTTGGAATAAAAAGCCTCCCGTCCGGATTCCAGTCGGAAGGCCTTGTCTAAAAAGACATCGCGGGCATGAACTACATCACCAATGGAGACACCAAGTCCCGCCTGTTGAAGATTTGTAGTAGAGCTCGCAATTTTAAGTGTTGAATATTCTTGGTCCGCAAATCGAACCTGTTGTCTGACATAGCCAGTGGTGTTGACATTGGCTAAGTTATTGGCTGTTGTATTTAGCGCGTTTTGTGCGCTCATTAAACCGGACTGGCCGATATAGAGACTTCCAAAGCCGTTTGCCATACCCCATTCCTCCTCTGAAAACGTCAGTTTGTTATTGTTTTGCGTCGAAGCCGCTGCTTCCTAAGAGCGCACCTGTATTGTATGCATTGCGATTGTAATTCGCAGTTTCCGGTGCCTGTCGCAAACTTTTGAATAAGGTAATGTCAAACTCGGTTAGTTCGATTGCTTGCTTTAAAAGAGCCTCATTCTGAAAATTGATAGCTTGCATTCTTCCAGCGGCGTCAAGTAGCTGTTCCTTTGCGTCGGTTAGTTGCTTAACTGCTTCCGGTTGAGAGGCAAGCGCAGCGATGAGTTTTGTGACTGTCATTTGTTCGGATCCTTTGCCGAGTACGTTGGCAATGTCTCCTAATAGCGCAACCTGCCGGTTGCTTTCTGATAACAGCTGATCGCTTAGAGCCTGTTCTTTTTCGGTTAGTGCTTCTAATGCAGGGATATCTGCATTGATCAAGATGTCTTTCTTTTGAAATCCGATCTTGACCAATTGCTCGTAAATATCCGTTTCATTATTTAATACTTGTACTAATTCCTCGACCAGACTTGCCACGAGTGATTCCTCATTTCTTAGAATTCTTAGAATGTAATCTTCTCATTATACTTTGCAAGTAATTTGCTTGCGAAGTCGTCTTCGCTTACAGTATATGATCCCGAATCCACCATTGCTTTCAATTCTGCGATCTTGTCTTCTCTAACGTCAGAAGCTTGCGACACTGCAGCTTTTGCGATTTGGAAATCACGTGCGGTTTGTGAGATGGTCAACTGGTCAGATGTCTGCTGAACACCGTAAGCGCTCTGTGCTTTAGACACCTTGTTTGTTGATTGCGTTCCGTAAACCTGGGCGATTTGATTATATGCATCTATACGCATAACAGCATCTCCTTTCTTCCTTGAAATAACTTCTTTGATGAAAATATCGGATGCAACTCCCAAAATCTTAATACCTTTTCGTAAAAAATTTTATTTTTGCATCTTTTCTCTTGCATTATATATCGGAGGATTCTTCCTAGAATTAACCCCAATTCCACAAATGATACTTTTATCCTATCAAACATGCGCCTTTCGTGCAAGCACAAGCTTTTTTCGCCCACCCCATCCACGCCGGCCGTCACCACCAACCCTTGCCCCGCGTCTCCCCCGCCCGGCCACATCCCCAATGTCATTAAGATAAGAAAAACTGAATAAATTTAGCAGATATGTGATTCGTGTGACATATCTGCTATTTTTAAAAAAAAAACACTTGACAAATTAATCAAAAAATGTGGCGAAGCCCTTGAAATATATACTTTTTAAGG
>SVFB01000058.1 GCA_015057085.1 Lachnospiraceae bacterium | reverse complement strand
ATACTATACTACCAAATTTGGCAGATGAAAACATCTGTCTATTTGTGTTGCACTAAAATCAAAATAAAATGTTATACCAATATATTTCTTGATAATTATTCGTGCAACACAGCCTTTTATCTATTATCTTAATGACATTGCTCGCCAATAGGGACGGGGAACTGACCTTTTGGGACACCCTACTGACCGCTAACCCCCGTCCCGAAAAAGGCGACAGCTTCCTCGAGGTTTTCGTTGATGCTTCTCATTTCTTCGGTTTGCCCGTGTGTGTCGGCGCAGGCTTCGGTTACGGTTGCGCAGCTTGCGGATACTTCCTCTGCGCTGGCGCCTAATTCTTCGGAGATTGCGCCTAAGTCTGTGGTGGCATTTGTCAGTTCATCCTTGATTCTGTCGAGTTCCGCGGCCATGTCGGTGATGGCATTGATACCTTCCACGCTGTTGTCCACAGCCCCGGAGAGAACGGTGAATTTATTCTGCGTGTCGCTGATATAGCCACGTTCTGCTTCAATGATGTTTTTAACTTTTTCGGCCACTTCTACAGTTTGACCGGAGATTCCTGTGACTTTTTGCACGATCTCGCCAATCTTGGCTGCATTCTCGGAGCTGCTTTCTGCCAGTTCTTTGATGCTTTCGGCTACGACTGCGAATCCTTTTCCTGCTTCTCCGGCTCTTGCTGCTTCGATTGATGCGTTGAGCGATAGCAGCTGCGTCTGCTTTGCAATTTCATCTATCATTTGAACGGATTCAGAAATGGTGCTGACGGCTTCGTTTGTGGCTAAGACTTTTTCACTGATTTCGTTTACGGCCTCCACACTTTCGTCGCTGGATTTCAGCACAGTTTCCATATAGTCAGATGCTTCGTGATTGGCAGCCGTGATTTCATCGGATGCGTCTTTCAAAATAACGATATTGTCATTGAGATGTTCAATATTCTTTCCCAGCTCCACCGCCTTTTCTGCCATGCTCTGGGCTGATTCAGCCACGGAATGCGATGTCTTCGCAACTTCACTGATGGCCACGTTAATCTGGCTTACGCTATCCACGTTGTGACTTGTTTTCTCATCGACTTCCACCACCGCGCCACTTAAGTTTCCGGCAGAGATTTTCACTGTTTCGATGGCGCCTGTCAGCGCACTCTGCAGATTGCGCGTGGAATCAATGAGCGACATGATTTCCGTCACATTGCTCTTTGTATGAACATTGATATTTAAGTTTCCTTTTGATAATTCTCCGGATGCACTTGCAATCTTTTTGATTGGATTTGCCACACGCTTGGCAAGCATAAAGGCAAGTGCCGCGAAGATGATGATGATCACGGCCGCAATGATGCAGCTTGAGAGCACAACTTTGTTCTCAGCAGCTAATACAATGGACATGGATTCCCCGGCGAAGGCCATCCCCCAAACTTCGCCTTTCAAATTATAAACCGGCATATAGTAGACATAATATTTTTCGCTTCCTACCAACACATGATCCTTCGAAACGGTTTCCCCGCTTTGACAAGTCTCCCAAATTTTCGAATCAGCTGTTGTACCAATATCTCTGCTTCCATTTTCATTTTTCAGAGATGATACATAGCTCACATCTCCCTTAAACAGCGAGATGTCGATACCATTTTCGCTGAAGCTATCCACGTAAGCGAAACTTTCGCTATCCTGCGCCACCGTATCGCTTTTGATATCAGCCTCAAAATAGTTTGCCGCGCCGATTGCTGTCATCTCAAGGCGCTCATAGACCTCTCTCTCCATGCTGTTGTTCAACTGCACCACCGCCATGGCGGTAAGCGCCACCGCACCCACAATCAGCGGAATCAGCGCAAACAGCACCTGCATCAGATAAATCGAAAGACCTCTTCTCTTTTTCGCGTTTTTCACGTTTTTCATGTTGCAAAAATACCTCCCTTTGGCCTTTCGGCCCACATATATTTCAACTCTTGGTTTGGTACTGATGCAACATGCTCGCGTGAGTGCGCCTCCATAGCGGAGCGCTTTTTATGATAAAGGAATTTCGGAGAAATTCCCTATATCATAACAAAAGCGAGAACCACGTATTGCGCAGTTCTCGCATTGTAATCAAGACATACTGTACCAATACCCAAATGATGATTCCGGTACAGGATATCCCCAGTTTCATTCAATTTCTATAAAATCTTTCAACACTAGAAAATATTCTAACATTGTTGCGTTGAAATTTCAACCATTAGGGACGGGTTACTGACCTTTTGGGACACCCTACTGACCGCTAACCCCCGTCCCTAGTGGAGTCTCGCTGGATAATTGATGGATATGTGATATAGCTTTGCACATGCATGTGCGGTTTTTTGATAATTTGTATGATTGTTTTTCCTGCTTCTGCACCGAGGTCGTAGACGTCGATGTTGACGACGGTTAGCTGTGGGTGCATTAGTTGCGAAAATGGATAGTCGTCAAAGGTTAGGACGCCTATGTCTTTTGGAATTTTCAGTCCGAGGTCATGGATTGCGTTCACGCATCCGTAGGCCAGATAGTTGTTTGCGCAGATGATGGCCTCGGGTTTTGATTTGCCGGACAGGACCTGCTTTGTCATGTCGTAACCACTGTCGGTTAGTGATTCTCCGTACTGTACAAAGCCTTTCGGAAGTATGACTTCATGCTGGTTGAGTACGGACAACACTCCTGATAGTCGGTGCATGGAGATGCAATCGTTTTCCATTCCTCCGATGAAAGCCACAGAGCAGTATCCGCAGGATAGGAGGTGCTTGATTGCTACTTCGCCGGCGTATTTGTTGTCTACATCGATCCAGTTGAAGTGGTTTTCGAAGTCGGGCATTCCCAGGACAAGGTGCGCGATTTCGTTTTTGTATATGATTTCGTCCAGCTCCGGTGTGAAGACCGATGCATGCAGGATGAAGCCGTCTGCGGCTTTGGTGTCTGAACATTCTTTCACGTAGGCTGCGGTTTCGGACGGCTGGATATCTTTGACAACCAGGGAGTATCCTTTCTTGGATAATGAGTGTTCCAGGCCACATAACATTTCAAACATATGTGGGTTCTGAAATCCCATATTTTTGCCCAGCGTTGTGGCAAAAACCACTGTATTGCTGGCTTTGTGCGACAGATTTCTGGCGCGTGTATTTGGATGATAATTCAATTCTTTCATGACGCGGGTCACACGCTCGATTGTCTCTTCCGATATGGAATATGATCCGTTCATTACTTTTGATACTGTTGCAGTTGAAGTCCCGGCAGCTTTTGCAACATCCTTGATTGTCACTGACATTTGTTTACCTCGTTAGTGTTTTAAAATTAAACACCCTTTGCTTTTTATTTTTCCATTTTCATAACCGGCCTGATACAACACTTGAACGTCGTTTGAGTCAGGCGAAATTTCGATATCCTCTTCGGACATGTTGATGATGACTCGTATTGCGTGATTTCCCTTATATCGCTCGAAGGCGAAGACATCTTTATATGCGGACTGTATAATTCTGAAATCACCGCGTCGCAATAATTCCTCTTTGTGCCTTAGCGCAATCAATTCCTGATACATAGAAAACATTTCTTCGTTTCTTTGATCCCACGGCATTGGGCTGCGATAGTCGTTTTCAGCGATTCCTGTTATTCCTTGCTCATCTCCGTAGAATATGGACGGCATTCCCGGAAATGTCATTTGAAAGACGACGGCCAGACGATAGGTTTCGCGATTTTCATGACATACGGATAGGAATCGGCTCACATCATGTGTGTCTAATACATTCAGTTGTGCGAATGTGGTCTGCTTGCGATAGCGCATATACATATCGGCAACTCTGTTGGCAAATTCCTTTGCGTCGATTGAGTGTTCTGCGAAAAATCGCTTAGAATGCTTGCGGAAATCGTAGTTCATTGCTGAGTCAAAGATTTTGCCGTCAAGCCAATGATTTGCGGTTTCCCAAACTTCCCCGATCAGGATGGCATCTTTCTTTACAGATTTGACTTCTCTGTTAAATCTTCTCCAGAAATCATCATTGATTTCGCTGGCCACATCCAGTCTCCAGCCGTCTGTATCAAATTCTCTCACCCAGTATTTTCCCACGTTGCAAAAATACTCTTCTGCCTCAGGATTGCTCAAATTTAATTTGGGCATCATACGCTCGTAGCCGAAGCATTCATAGTTGGGATACGTTTCCCAGTCGTCCGGTCGCACAACCGGAAAATTTAGTCCATAGAACCAGTCAGCGTATTTTGAATCCGGTCCCTTTTGAACCACATCCTCAAAGGCAAAGAACTTCCAGCCGCAATGGTTGAACACGCCATCTATGATGACTCGGATTCCGTTTTCGTGATAAACCTTCACCAACTCTTTGAAATCTTCATCCGTTCCAAAGCATGGGTCGATATGATAGTAGTCCAGCAGGTCGTATTTGTGATATTCGCCTGCTGCAAAAATCGGATTGATGTATATCGCGTTCACGCCAAGTTCCACTAGATAGTCCACATTTTCTGTGATTCCGCGAATGGTTCCGCCCAGCTTTCCTTTCACTTCCTGCCCTTGATAATCAAGGCTGAGTTCCTTTTGACTGATATGATTCTTTCCTGTGGCAAAACTGTCCGGGAAGATATTGTAGATGATGGCATCTTTTGCCCAATCCGGCGGCGATACGATATCCGCACGATGGTTAAACGGCAATTGAAAATATTCGGATCTGTCATCCACGGTTTCTTTGCAGAAGCAATCTCCGTAATATAACCAGGTTTCGTTTTGATCTTGTAATTTGAAATAGTAGTTTAGCCGTTTGTAAGGCTTTTCCAAAGTTGCTTCGAAATAATCGTATCTTTCGCATTCAAGCACCTTTTCCATCTTTTGCTCTGTGAAAATAACCGGTGTTTGTCTGCAGGCTCGGTCGCCAAAATATAATGTGCATGTTTCGATATCATTATGCTGGGTGCGCAAGCGAATTGTGACATGTTCTTCGTCCACGCCGTACGCATATTGTGACATCGGAATATGCAAAATTGCACTTTTGTTCATATCATTAACCTTTCACTCCACCGGATGTTAATCCTGTGGTCATATTTTTTTGTAGTAAGAAGAATACGATTAATATCGGAATGGAAACGACGATGGATGCCGCTGCAAAAATCGGCCAATTTCCCGACATTTCCGTTGCTTGTAAAGAATACAACCCGGCTGCTAATGTATAAGTATCCGAGCCTGTCATAAAATTCACTGCAAAAATGTATTCGTTCCATACATAAATCAAAACCATCATGGCTGTGACTGCAATGGTTGGTTTTGCCAGAGGCATCACTATTTTCCATACGATTTGGACCGGACTGGCTCCGTCTATCATTGCTGCCTCTTCTATTTCATAAGGAATCGTGTCAAAATAACCCTTCATGTTCCACAACGCAAATACTGCTTCTGTTCCTGTATAGACGATGATAAGTCCAGGCTTTGTGTTGATCAGCCCCATAGGACTGAGCAATTTATACAGCGCTGTCATGGACAGCAGAGATGGAAATGCATACAGCAAAATGAGTGTACGCAAAATCGGCTTTCTTCCCGGAAATGTCTTCCGTGAGAATACATAAGCTGCCGGAATTCCTGTTCCCAGGGAAATCACCAAGGTCACCACTGCAAGAATCAAGCTGTTTTTCAGCCATAGCAATATCGGTTCGTCAAAGAATACTGCCTTGTAGTTTGCCAGTGTAAATTCCTTTGGAATAAATGAAAAATCCACGCTTAACAGGCTATTATTTGCATTCAGCGATACTGATAATGCATACAGGATCGGCACCAGTGTCGCAAAGCATAATGCGATAAAAAACAAATTCAAAATCAATAGGCCGAAGGACCTTTTGGCTTTCTTATACATGTTCTAGTCCCTCACTTCCTTTGGATTCATATTCACTACAACCGAGAAGATGATTAAGATTGCGAAAATGATAATGGAAACAGCTGAACTATATCCGTAATTATTTGTAATAAATGCATTTTCGTAAGCATATGTCATGATTGTATGAATATCCGCGCCAGTCTTGGCTCCGACCTGCTGCGTCAGCAAGTAGATGACGTCAAACTGCTTAAATGTGGTAAATACTGTGATGACAACCGATGGTCCGATAATCGGCTTAATCATCGGAACTGTGATATAAAATGTTCTCTCAAACCAGTTGGCGCCATCCAATACTGCACTTTCGTAAAAGCTGCGGTCGATGCTTTGCAGCGCACCGTCTATGATCGTAATCATAAATGGCAATGCCAGCCACAGATTGACCAGGGTGCAGCACCAGAATGCAGAGCCATCGCTGCTTAGCCAGCGGACGGGATCAAGGCCCAGCTTTTGCATCCATTGGTTTAAAAGTCCGAACTGCGAGTTAAACATTCCGGTTTTCCACAGGAGAATGGAGACGTATCCCGGCATCGCCCATGGAAAGATTAAAAAGGTTTTGTATACATTCTTAAACCGTAAGCCTTTCACATTTAAAAGGCTGGCCAATACGAAGGCGATGATTAGTTGCAGGACCATGCTGACCACAGTCCAAATCACTGTCATACCAAATGATTTTAAAAATCCATTGTCGAAAACCAGCAATGCGTCCGCATAGTTTTTGAGTCCGATGAAGGAAAAATCAGACCAGTGATATACGTTCATATTGGTGACTGAAATATATCCTGTATATAAAATCGGAAATATGACAATCATAAGTATCAAAAGCAGACAGGGTGCTGCCCATGAATAACATTTCAGTACTTGTAATTTCTTTTTGTTCTTCATCGAAAAATCTGTCCCCCTACTGCATGCTTTGAATCAGGCTTTCAGCTTGACTTTGCGCATCACTCACGCTTTCTGTGATATCATTTCCGCTCAAGTTGACATCGGTAAGCAGGTTTCCGAGGACGGTCCACATCACGTCCATTTCCGGAAGATTTGGCATTGGAACTGCGTGATCTGCAGTCTGTCTCATCATCATTACGACTTCATCATTTTTGATTTCGTCTAATTCATAGCAGCTCTCGTTTGCCGGTGCGCATCCGCTTGCTTCTGCCAGGTCTACTTCGACCTGTGGATCCATTAGAACGCGCAATACCTTCTCTACCGCTTCTGATTTGTTTTCAGCGGCATTTTTTAATACCTGTACCCCTTGCACGCCCATGTAAGGTGCGATTGGTGTACCTGTTTCGTCGATGACAGGCATTGCTGCCACGCCAACATCCATTCCGTTTTCTTTTACTGTAGGAATCATCCACGGTCCGGCAATGGTTGCATGCGCCATTCCTGATGAAAACAGTGTGTTCACGGTTGCATATTCTGTCTCGCCCGGCATGAGATCTACAAATTTCTTGTGATAGGTTAATGCATCAATCACTGCCTGCGAATCCAAGGTGGCATTGCCATCCGCATCAAGGATTTCTCCTCCGAAACCGTTAATCCATCCGGCCGCATAATAAGGTGTACTGTGCTGTTCCACAAATCCGTAATGTCCACCAGCGGTATTTTCGGTCATATAGGTATACAATTCCTCAGTTGTGGTTGGAACTTCATCATCCTTCATATACAATCTGTTGTACATGAAAAGCAGTGTTTCATAATAAATCGGCAACTGATAAATCTCGCCTTTGTAGGTGGCTGCATCAAGGGTTTCATCCATGTAGACGCTCAATTCGTCCTCCGGGATGATATCCGTAATCGGTGATAAAATCCCCATCTCTGCGTATACGCCGATCTTATCATGCGCAAAAATGTACATATCCGGAGCAGATTTAGGATCATTTCCCACCATCTTTAAGGACTCGGTCAGGTCAGATTTTTTCTCAAGCACAACCGTGATTTCAGGGTTTAGGGTATTGAGTTTCTCTTGCAAAACCTCTGCAACCGCATCCTCTTTATCATGCCAGATTACAATGGTATTCGGGTCTGTTGCTGCTGATGTGTCGCTTCCGCATCCCGAAAATACAGTTCCTGCCATCACTGTGATGGCCAATAGTAATGAAATGATCCTTTTTTTCATCTTCTCCTCCTAAAGCTATGCGCTTTTTTTCTTTTTATTTACTGCATATGCAGTTCCGCCTGCAATTCCTGCGATTGCTACCACACCGATGACGCCGCCTACGATTGGCATTTTGTTTGATTTTTCTTTTCTGGTCTCCGGTGCCTCTGTTGATTCGGTAGCGCCGGCTGCGTCTACAGTTTCTGTTGCTGCAGGCTCTTCGTAATACAATTCAAATTCATCTGCTGAAGATACAACCACCCATACATCTTTTCCTGCTTCGATGCTGATATCTGAGGTCTGTACTTCGCCGCCGTTTGCATTTACGATAATTGAATTTACCCATCCAGGAATTTCTTTTGTTAACCAGTCGCCGTTGCTTTCAAGTGCTTCTCCCGGCCAGGTTGTGTACACGTTGGTTCCGTCCGGTGCTGACCATGCCCAAAGGTTTGGTGTATCCCAATCTGCCGGTGCCTGTACGTGAACTGTGATGTTTGGAATTTCTGCAAGTTCCGGATCTACGTAGCTTAATTCGTATGCTCCGTCTGCAGAAATTGTCAGCCATAATTCAGCTGGGTCTACAGAAATATCTTCTGTCTGAACCTCTCCTGCATTTCCGTTTACAATAATGGAATTGATCCAGGTTGGTGCTTTTGTGGTGTACCATCCGTCTTCGCCGGCGCTCATCTGCTGTCCCGGCCATGCTTCAAATGCGTTTGTTCCATCCGGAGCTGACCAAGCCCAAAGACAAGGATTTTCCCAGCTTTCATCTACCTTTGCATGAATCTTGAATGTCTCTACATACTCCGGTAAATCACCGCTTGTCTTCTGCTCTGTTGTCGCATCAAATGTCTGTGCGTCTGTGACTGTAATCCAAGCATTGCCGCTTTCTAATACGATTTCTTCAGTCTGTACTTCACCGGCGTTTGCATTGATGATGACATGGTCTGCCCAATCCGGTACATATAAATAGTACCAACCGGCATTTGATGCATCTGCATCCATCGCCTCACCCGGCCAGGCTGCAAAAGCGGTATCCCCTGCTTCGTTCCATGCCCAGACACATGGCGATGCCCAATCCTCAGGTACATTAGCGTAAATCAAACGCATACCCTCTGCTGTCGCACTCACCTCAGTCGCGAATGCTGCCGCAGGAACTGTCAATACTGCGAAAAGTGCCGCCAGTAAAACCACCGAAAACTTCCTCCATATTTTCTTCATGAAAATACCCTCCTTAATTTAATGAAATGTTTCCATAAGAAAATGCGCATTATTTCTTAATTTTCATCTTGCATTTTATACACTAAAAAACCATGACGCAATATGAATTTAGGTAAACGGTTTCGTAGTTTTCTTACAACGGCTCCCCTCTATTTTTACTCTTTTCTTATGCATATACCACAAAAAATTAACTCATTCCGAAAAATTTGTTAGATTTTACCAAACGAAATTTAGGAAACTTTCCTTTCCTTTGGGGACGGGGGTTAGCGGTTAGTTCACCGTCCCCAAAGGAAAGTAACGTGTCCCTTCTGGCGAGTGGCTGAAAACACAGGTTTTACAAGACCTCCGATAACACTAAATTCTCAATAATTGTGTAAGTGCTTAAACGTAGAAAAAAAGGTGAATTGGCTTCATAACCGATTCACCTTTTTCTGATTCATTTTTTATTCTGTTTTTCAATAAGCACCAGCAAACTCAAGGGTTTATGTCCCTTTCATTCGCCCTCGCCAATAGGGACGGGGGACTGACCTTTGGGGACACCCTACTGACCGCTAACCCCCGTCCCTATTGGCGAAGTTCAAAGTGGTCGACGAGTGTTTTGAGTGAGTCTGCGTGCTCGCTCATGTTGTAGCTGAGTGCCAGCGATTCTTCTGATGTTGCTGCGTTGTTGCGTCCTTCTTCGGCGATTTGGCCGATGTTTACAGACAAGTCTTGTACGGAATGCGCTTGCGAGGTGGATGCGTTTGCGATTTGTTTTACTTGATCGCGAATGCCTTCAACTTGCGCTACCATGCCGTTTAGTTCTTCAGCGGTAGAATTTGCTACGCGAATTCCTTCTTCCACGCTACGCAGGGATTCTTCGATGAGGCCTGCGGTGCTTTGCGCTGCTTGCTGTGTCTGGCCTGCCAGCTGCGATACTTCTGTTGCAACAACTGCGAATCCTTTTCCGGCTTCTCCGGCGCGTGCGGCTTCAATGGAAGCGTTGAGCGACAGGAGATTTGTCTGGTCAGCGATACTGTTAATGGTATCGATAATCTTACTAATCTGCTCGGATGATTCGGAGATGGCGTTCATCGCGTTTACAACTTCACCCATCTTTTGGTTTCCGATGATGATATTTTCAACGACTTTTTCCACATCATCAGAGATTCGTTCTGCTTCGTTTGAGTTCTCCGAAATCTCAGAGGTGATTGTGTTAACTCTCTCGGATAAGCCTTCTACGATGCTCGCCTGATTGCTTACGGTATCAGCAAGGCTCTGCCCTGCATCCGCGAGCTGTCCTGCGCCACCGGATACCATTCCGGACACATCTACAATTTCGTTCATGGATTCGGAAATCTTCTTTGAGAAGCTTTCGATTGCGGTTTGAATGGATACGAAATCGCCTTCGAAATCCTCTTCAAAATAGATATTGAAGTTTCCGTCTGCCATAGTGGACATGACTTCGCTGATTTTATCAATGTATGATGAGAGTGATGTTACTGCGTGGCGAAGCTGATCTGCTACGACGCCGATTTCATCATCCCTATGATACTCAATTTCCACATGGACATTGCCTTCTGCGATTTCTTTGGATGCGTCGGTTAATACTGCGAGGCTTCCTCTGATGCCGCTGATAATCTTCTTACTACTTCTGTTGTTGATAATCATTGTGATGACGGATGTAATGATGAGAATCACAATTGCCATAATGGAGATGATAAGCACCGTCAAATATTTGCTTTCCGCTGCTTGGTCAGCGCGCTCACCGGTCTCGTCTAGCAAATCCGCCAGTACTTCCGAAACGGCGTTTAGATTATTGTTGTAATATTCCAAGGCGCCCTGCGTATCTCCGGCGTTTACCAAATCAAGCATTTCAAATGATGCAGTCTTTACATCATCCCATGCTGCCGACAGCTTCTCGCCCAGTTCTGCATCGTTTAGGTTCTTTGAAATTGTTGAAAAATAGTTGGTGATTTTGGAAAAACGCTCTTCCAGGTCAGCCGCTTGTGCCGCGGTGACTTCTGCGTCATTGGAAGCCTGTGCAAACAGTAATCGCTTGTTGATGGTCTGCACATCTTTACGGATTTCCATTTGATACTTTTCTGTAACATACTGGACATGGTAGAAATTTAAGAAATTAAAAACGATAATTCCTAGAAAAACCAGCATAAGCACTGCAATTCCGACAAACATCTTGTTTGTGGTTGATGCCATACGCTGAAGCAGCTGCTCAATGGTTTCTCTTCCTTTTGATTTTGCCATAGCCTTTCCTCCTCAAGAAGATTTGTTTTCTGGTATAAATGATGATTTAATTTTACTCTTAAGGAGGGGTGATTACAACCAAAATCTTATCAAAAATTAGGCCTTTTAGCCTAGAATCTCCTTCATTTTTGAAGCCCAAAGTCCGTGGCCTTTTTTATTTAAGTGAATTCTGTCATTTCTATAGTATTCCGGGCAAAAAAATTTGCCATTGTATGCGCGAAAATTCTCATCTCCACTGTCTTTCATAAAGCAATCTGTGGCATCCATAAACATCATTCGTGGGGTGTTTTCACACATCTGCTTTAACAAGGCATTAATTTTCTCAGTGTCTTCCCAAAATTGCATGCGCCCCGGAAGTGGCAAACCCGACATTACGATAAGCTGCGTATCCGGCATGTTTGCAAGGAATTCTTTGTACATTTTCTTTTTATTTTCGAGGATTTCTTCTATTGGAATCTTGTTTGCCAAATCGTTTGAACCGGTTTGGAAAAATACTATTTTCGGCTCGAAGGCATAGAGCACGCGGTCAGCATACTTCATCATCTCAGTGTCGATGCAACCGCCCATTCCATGGTTTTGCGCGCGATACGGCATCATATCCTGTTCCAGCGAATACCACATTTGGATGTTGGACGGTCCATAGAAGATGATTTCATGCTTACGACCGGCGTAGATTTCCTCGATGCGGCGAACACAGGCTTCCTGAATAGAGACATCATGATTCGACCACTGATGCTTCGGGTCGTCCAAATCAAAAGGAACCTGATATTGGGAAGCTTCCTGCTCCATTTGTTTTCGAAATTTCAAATCAAAGGCCTGCTTTTCCTCCTGAGCCTTTTTGCACGCCTCAGGCGAGATACCGCATTCGTTAATCAAATACTCAAAACTGAATGTGCTCGGAAGCGCATGGACAAAGCTCTCATCCATAAATTGCGGAATGTTCTTTTGAAAAATCTCTCTCATCGGTGGGAAATTGCAGATCATCTCTAGTGCAAATTCTTCGTTTTTCATATTTTCTCCTTTTGGGACACTCAACTGACCACTAACCCCCGTCCCCAAAGGATGAGTGGCATGGTGATGATGGAAAGCAGGGTGCTTTGTGCAACGATTTTGCAGGCATACGTATAGTCTTGCTGATACACTTGCGAATATACTGCGACATTTGCGCCTGCGGGCGCGGATGCGCCAATGATTATGGTGAGTTTGATGGTTGCGTCAATGGGAATCGGCCACAGCACAAGCATCGTTATCACCGGTATCAACAGCAGTCGCACGGCACTCAGTCGATAAAGCGCAGGTGTGGTGACGAGACTTTTTAGGGAGGTCTGCGCCAGATATACGCCGAGTATCAGCATGGCTAGCGGCGCATTCAGGCTTGCAATTCCGCTGATGAAACCGCCTGCGACTTTCGGCAATTTGCTTCCCATCCCGCTGACAAATAGGATGAGTCCGATTGCTGCGCTGATTGTGATTGGGTTGATCAGCAATTGCTTGATGTCGGTTTTGACTTTCTCGGTTTTGACTTTCTCGCCTTTTAGAAGCCGCGCGCCGTAGGTCCATTGTGCAATATTGAGTCCTACAATCATCCCGACCAACATGAAAACCGCCTCGTTTCCCAGGCTTTCTTGTACCAATGGAATTCCAATAAATCCGGCATTAGAGAATGAAGCGCCGAAGGTGTCCACCGGATTCTTTCGAAAAATCAGGCGCGATATCATCATCGACAAAAGAATTGCTCCGATGCCCGCCAGCAGACTGATGCCGAAAATGCGAAACTTTTCCGGCGTAAAATCTGTTCGAAAGCTGTTTATGATGGTAGATGGAATCACCAGCCACAGCAAAATGGCCGCGATGGTTTTGCTCCCCTCTATTGTAATCTTTCCGGTTTTAAATAGCGCAAATCCCGCCAACATATATAGCGCCATTGTTAGGATTTGCCGCAAAATGATCAGTGCGATTTCCATTCTTTTTTCCTTTCAATTAGTCAAGACTCGCTCGCGGAGCTTGTACCCCGACTGAGTATAGTTTGTCATAACCCCCACCTACGCTAACGCTTAGAGGTGGGAGATTTCTCCGACTGAGTTAAATCTAATTTCTGTATGAGTCCCAACTTTTGTTGAGTTCACGTGAATATACTTGTATTATATGCCGGCAGGTACTATAATCCAAATTAATAATTCTAATGTATATATTAATTTTACTAATCCTAATGATGCCACTATCTACGCAAGGAGAGATGATATGATTTCAAACTTAGAATACTATCGCGCGTTTTATTATGTCGCAAGCTTAGAGAGTTTTTCGGCAGCGGCGGAGCAACTGCATTTGACGCAATCTGCCATCAGCCAATCGGTAAAGAAATTAGAAGATGCGCTTTCCTGTAAACTATTTGTGCGCAATGCCAAAAAGACCCTCCTGACGGGGGAGGGGAAGCAGTTATATCAGCATGTCAAAAATGCTTTTTCAGAATTTCAAAGTGGGGAAAATGCAGTTTCCGATATGATGTTGCACCGCCGAAAAGAAATCAAAATCGGTGCAACCGAAACCACTATTCGATTCTTCCTGCCTGAGTATCTGCACAATTGGGAGGCCGAGCACCCTGACAGCCGTCTTACGCTTGTGGGCTCGACCACCTCGGATTTATGCGAAATGCTGAAATCTCATGCCATAGAACAGGCATTTCTGATTTCACCGTTGCCGGAAGAATTCCGAGACGCTTTTCAATTAAAGAAAATCGGCGAGCTTTCCGATGTGCCGGTGGTATCAAAAGCCTTTTTCAAAACTATGGGATATGGGAAATCTCACCGCTTCACGATTCAAGAACTTCAGCAGTTTCCTCTCATCTTCGTATCCGAGGAAAATAGCGTGCGCAAGCTCTTTGATCAATGGTTTCTCACGGAGCACTGTATCTTCCATCCGCAATACACGGTTCCGCATATGGGGCTGGTGCATTCTCTGATTCATCAGGGGCTTGGGATTGGATTTTTGCCACTGCCCTATGCTGAGGAAGCCATCAAAAATGAAGGCATGATTCAGCTAAAAACCACAACCCGACCTGAAACACGAACTGTGTATTTAGCCTTTTAACTCAGTCGGAGAAATCCCCCACCTCTAAGTGTTAGCGTAGGTGGGGGTTATGACAAACTATACTCAGTCGGGGTACAAGCTCCGACTGAGTTAAACGCTCCGCGAGGATGCGCACGGATTCGGACAGGAATTTGTCTGCTGAAGCAGACCCGAATCCGGCGCGCAAGACT
>SVFB01000057.1 GCA_015057085.1 Lachnospiraceae bacterium | reverse complement strand
GCTAGAAATATCGGCCCGAATACCCCGGAGAAAGAAAAATTCGGTAATAGAAGAAGCGAAACACGTTGGTGCAATTTTTGCGCAGCGAGACCTTGTGTGGGAAGAGGGATGTGGTGCGGTTCGCAAAATCCGCGTCAAGAAAACAGCCCGGAATTGCTTCCGGGCTGCCTTCAAGTCTCCTAAATCTTAATCTTTTCAAGTCTCGCTTCTGTCGAATTAGAAAATGTGTACAGATACTACCAATCCGGCAAAAACAATTGATACCATAGAAAGAAGCTTAATCAAAATATTAATGGATGGGCCTGAGGTATCCTTAAACGGATCTCCTACCGTATCACCAACAACTGCTGCCTTATGCGCATCGCTTCCTTTTCCTCCATGGACACCGCTTTCGATGTACTTCTTGGCATTATCCCAAGCACCACCTGCATTTGCCATAAAAATCGCAAGCAAAAATCCTGTAGCAGTTGCGCCGGCAAGCATTCCGATCACGCCGTTGTAACCGAGAACCACACCAACCACAATCGGTGTCAGAATCGCCATTACAGTTGGAAGAATCATCTCGCGAAGAGAAGCCTTGGTACAAAGATCGACACACTTGGTATAATCAGCATCTGCCTTACCGTCCATCAAACCAGGAATCTCCTTAAACTGACGACGCACTTCTTTTACAATACTCTGCGCTGCCTTTCCAACGGAATCCATTGTCATTGCAGCAAACACGAATGGCAGACATGCGCCCACGAAGATACCGATTAATACAACCGGATTCATAACGGTCATATCCAGTACCACATCACTGTCAATCTGCTGAACCTTCTGCACATAAGAAGCAATCAAAGCAAGTGCTGTCAAAGCTGCAGATCCAATGGCAAATCCCTTACCTGTAGCTGCGGTTGTATTTCCAAGAGAATCCAACGCATCTGTTCTGCGGCGAACTTCAGGATCCAGTCCGGACATCTCTGCGATTCCTCCTGCATTATCTGCGATTGGCCCATAAGCATCGGTTGCAAGTGTAATACCCAAAGTCGAAAGCATTCCGACTGCTGCCAACGAGATTCCGTATAATCCAAGATTTGCATCATTAAATCCTCCGGAAAGTCCATATGCCAACATGACGCAGACTGCAATGATGATAATCGGTGCAATCGTAGAAAGCATTCCGAGAGAAATACCGCCGATAATGATGGTGGCAGATCCTGTTTCTGACTGACCGGCCAGCTTTTGAGTCGGCTTATAAGTATCGGATGTGAAATATTCTGTAAAGAATCCAATCAATACACCTGCCAAAAGACCTGCGATGATTGCAAAATAAAATCCGATATATGCTTTTCCAAAAATCGCCCAAACCAATGGGAATGCAAGAATTGCAATGATAATCGCACTGCTGTTGGTTCCTCTGCGAAGTGCCTTCAGCAAGGTTGACTGATCTGTACTCTCTCCTGTGCGAACCAGGAAAGAACAGATAATCGAAGCCAATACACCGATTGCAGCCATAACCATCGGAACAGCTACTGCTGATACGGAGAGTTTTCCATCACCAATTGCAGAAAAGGCGATTACACCCAAGGAGCAAGATGAAATAATAGAGCTAACGTAAGACTCATATAAGTCAGCGCCCATTCCGGCAACATCTCCTACATTATCTCCTACGTTGTCAGCGATTACGGCAGGATTACGCGGGTCATCTTCCGGAATTCCGGCTTCTACCTTACCTACCAAGTCAGCTCCCACATCCGCAGCCTTTGTATAAATTCCGCCACCTACACGAGCGAACAGCGCCATAGAAGAAGCTCCCATACCAAAGGTCAACATTGCTGCAGTGGTATTTGCCAAAGATTCATGGAATACCACACGAAGGAGCAGATACCAGATGGAGATATCCAAAAGGCCAAGTCCTACTACAGTAAATCCCATTACAGATCCGGCAGAAAATGCAACTCGCAATCCCTTATTCAATCCGGTTTGGCAAGCATTTGCCGTACGTGCATTTGCACGGGTTGCGATATTCATTCCGATAAAGCCGGATAATCCGGAGAAGAAACCTCCGGTAATAAATGCGAATGGCACATACCAGGTTAAGAAACCGAGTGCTGCCATCACGCTCAGAACCACAAACATCGCCACAAAGAAGATGATGAGTATGCGGTACTGTCTGGTCAGATATGCCATGGCACCCTTGCGGATGTTTCCGGATATCTTTTTCATCGTGTCATTTCCTTCATCGAAGGAAAGTACATTTTTTGCTCGGGTCAAAGCAAACAGTAAAGCTAGCACAGACCCTGCGAGCGTGAACAAAGCTAAATAGTTGTCCATGTCATTACCCCTCTCTTTTTACATCTTGTGAAATTATAGACAAATTTCCCGTAAGACGAAATATGGCCACACGCTCAATGCGTGTAGCCATCTAACCTATTTACATATAAAATTGTATTTCAAAAAAAATTTCTTGTCAACAAGTTACTATTTTGTCACTTGGTAACTGACTTATCACTCAACCGTTAAACCAGCTGCAAATCGTAAAGCCTTCTGTAGAGTCCCTCCTGAGCCAGAAGCTCCTGATGTTTTCCGCTCTCGCGAATTCTGCCGTGATGCATTACGATGATATTATCCGCATGCTGAATTGTGGATAATCTGTGCGCAACCATGATCGTGGTTCGACCTTCCATGAGATGAGCAAGGGCATCCGTAATCAGCGCTTCCGTCTCCGTATCAATATTTGCCGTTGCTTCATCCAATACCAGGATTGTCGGATCATACGCCAGGGTTCTGGCAAAGGATAACAACTGCCTTTGACCTGTAGAAAGCGTACTTCCGCGCTCCGTCACAGGCTCATCATATTTCATTGGCAAATGCTCAATAAAGGAATCCGCATTTACATTATGCGCAGCTTCCCGCATCGCCCGATCATCAATGGATTCTTTTCCTAATGTGATATTGCTCTTAATATCTCCCGTGAATACAAAGACATCCTGCTGCACCTGCCCGATTGCATTGCGCAAGCAATCCTTATCAATCTGTCTGATATCCACTCCATCAATCAAAATCTCTCCCTTTTGAATATCGAAATAACGTCCGATCAAATTCAAAATCGTAGATTTTCCTGCACCGGTTGCACCCACAAATGCCACCTTCTGTCCGGGTTCAATCACAAAGCTGACATCCTTTAAAATCCAGTTGTCCTCTTCATAGGCAAACCACACATTCTTAAATTCAATTCGTCCTGTTATCTCGACTGAGGTCGGATTCTGTGGATTCTTAATCTCCGGCTCCACATCAAGAATCTTGAAGATTTTTTCCGCTGAGGCCAAGGATGACTGCAAGGTTCCAAACTGCTCCGCAAATTCCTGAATCGGATCAAAGAAATTTCCAATATAAGTAAAAAACAAAAACAAAAGACCTACTGTAATCTGTCCGTCCAGTACAAAAAATCCTCCCAGGCCCAGCACAAGCGCCGTTGCTAAAACAGACACAAAATAAATTACCGGGCGGAAGATGGAAAATGTCATGATTTCTCTCCAATTTGCCTTAAACAAATTCACTGACTTCTCCTCAAATTCCGCATATTTGCGCTCCTCCCGCGCAAATATCTGAATCAGACGCATTCCGGACAAATGCTCAGATAGATACGTATTCAAATCTGTAATTCTTGTTCGAACCAGCTCATATGCTTTTCGCGAAAGGTAACGGAAAATCAAGGTCAGCACAATCACCACCGGAAGCATCAAAAAAGAAATGCCCGCCATCTTTGGACTGTAATGAATCATAACTACAGCATAACCTATGATTTTCACACCATTTTTAAACAGATTCGTAAGCACAGAGGTGAAAAGCTCATTAATAGACTCCGTATCATTTACCACACGTGTCACCAGAGTTCCCACCGGTGTGTTATTGAAAAAGGACAGTGACAGGCTGTTGATGTGTTCAAACACCTCCTGCCTCATATTGTAAATGATATTTTGTCCCATTTTTTGCAGGGTCCAGTTGTTGACTGTATTCAACACAAATCCGGCTACAAGCATGATGCCATACCATATTGCCGCATGCACCAGACCATTAAAATTCTCCATATGCCCAACCGTATCTTTGTTCAGATAGGTATCAATGGCATTTGCGATAATAATCGGCTTATATAAATCCACCACAATAATCAGTAGCACTAAAATCGTAGATACAATCATGGCGAACATATGCGGTTTAAGATAATGAAACAATCTCTTCATACGCCCATTCCTTTACTCTTCATTAATCAAAGCACTTCTCTTTTCCCCAGCCGCCGCTTCTAACTGCTGCATTTCGAAAAGATCGTGATAAATTCCCTTTTGTTCCATCAGCTCGGCATGATTTCCAAGCTCTGCCACACGGCCTTCCTCCAATACGAGGATGCAATCCGCATTTTGGATTGTCGAAATACGATGGGCAATCAAAATTGTGGTCTTGCCCTTTCTTGTGGCGCGCAGATTAGAAAGAATCTGCTCCTCCGTATCGGTGTCCACCGCAGAAAGCGCATCATCCATAATCAAAATCGGCGCATCCATTAACCAGGCGCGTGCGATTGCGCTTCTTTGCTTTTGTCCTCCGGATAAGGTTACACCGCGCTCACCGACAACGGTATCATAGCCTTCCGGAAATTCCATGATATTATCATGCACACAGGCATTTTGTGCAGCACGCTGAATCGCCTTTAAATTCGCATCCTGCACTCCGAATGCAATATTTGCCTTAAGAGAATCCGAGAACAAAAAGTCATCCTGTGGTACATAAGCAATATGCTCTCGCAGATCCTTCAGCGGAATATCATTGATATCCACGCCATCGATTGTAATCATTCCGGGTTCCACATTAAACAAATGAAGCAATAAATCCACAAGGGTAGACTTTCCGGAACCTGTGCGGCCCACAATCGCCATCGTCATACCCGGTGTAATATGGAAATTGATATCGGTTAAGGTCTCCTCCGCATTTCCTTTATGCGTATAGCTTAAGTGATGAAATACAATATCACCCTTAATATCCGGAATGACTGCGCTTTCAAGATTCTTTCCGTTTACGCCCGGCGCAGTCAACTCTGACTTTGTCTCAAAGATTCCTTGAATACGCCTTACGGAAGCGAGACCTTTTGAAATCATCTGAATCGAATCTCCGCAGGCAATCATCGGCCAAACCAACATTCCGATATACTGATTGTAAGAGACAAATTTACCAAGGCTGACACTTTGATTTAGCACCAGATATCCACCAAAAAGAATGGTTATCAACATTGAAATTCCAATCAGCATTTCAAGGATTGGAATTACAACAGATTGCAGTCTTGCCAGACGCAAATTCTTCTTACGCGCGTTTGCATTATAACGCAGAAACTCCTTGTATTGCGCGCGCTCACGCACAAACGCTTTCACCACTCGAACGCCGGAAAAGCTTTCCTGTGTGTAATCCATCAAATCCGAAACCGCCTGTTGTCGATCTGCAAAACGAGGGGCAACCGCTTTTCCGTAATAGAACATTCCGCCTAAAATCATTAGCATCGGTATCATTGTAATCAGGGTCAAGAATGGATCTACAAAGAAAATCATTTGAGTTAGAACCATAATCGCCATAATTGTCGCATCAAATGCAGCCACAATCGCCATCCCCATTGCCATTCGAATGGCTTCGAGATCACTGGTGAAATGGCTCATCAAATCTCCGGTCTTGTTCTCGTGATAAAAATCCACATCCAGTTCTTCAAGGTGCTTAAACATATCATTTCGCAAGTCTCGCTCCACTGAACGGGATGCGCCATGGAAACAATAGCGCCACAGAAAACGTCCGATTGCGATAACCGCACCGGACGCTAAAAATATTCCGAGATAAAATACTACATCATGTAAATCAAATGTTCCATCATTTAGACCATCAAAAATGATACCTGTAATTCGTGGAATCAAAACATTTGCAATATCTACTACAAATAAAATGATCATACCCCAAAAGTATCGCCATTTGTATTTTTTCAAATAAGGTAACATAAATCGAAAAGGACTCACTACACGCCTCCTCCAGTCTTTTTTATTTCATCCGTTAAATTTGTCGCACAATAATTATTTCTGGACACTTGCTTAATGGCATACAAATTCTCATCTGCCTTGTGCAAAAAATCCCACATTTTTGTATTCTTTCCCGGCACATCGCAACAGATTCCCTGAGAAAGAGTCACCTGCGGAATCGCCTTCGAAAAAGCATGCTCGATATTTTTCGAAAGAACCAATTCTTTCAGTTCTTTCGCATATTCAAAAGCCTGCTCAATATTGGTATCCTCAAAAATCAAGACAAATTCATCTCCGCCATAGCGGGCGGCAAATCCATCATGGTCATCTGCAACAGTACGCAAACACTCCGCCACCTGAATCAAACACTCATCTCCGCGCTGATGACCGTAATTATCATTAAACTCTTTAAAATAATCCACATCCATAATAAAAACGCAAAGTGGTGTCTGTCTGTTATATGCCTCAGTAAAGACATCTTCCGAATAATCAGTTAATCGGAATCGGTTTGCAAGTCTTGTCATCGGATCCATCTCTGACTTTTCTACCAAAATCTGATTCTGGGCCTCCACCTGACGACGAAGCTGATTGGCCGCCTCAAGACTCTGGCGCAGATTGATAACATTGTTCACCATCTCCCTTGTCTCGGCTTCCATATGCTCTGACAGCTCATAATAAAGACCTGCCTCCTGCAGATACTCTGCGCTCTTTTTCGCCTTTCTGTAATACTGAATCTTTAAGGAAATCAGCTTTAACATCAAATCTGTACTGGCAGTATTCTTAATCAAAGGCTCTACCGTATCGACTACCTTCCAAAAATCATCCGCCAAATCCGTATCCAAGAGCATCCTTGCATAATCATAATAATCATCAAAATAATCCAGAATTGCCATCTGAGAACAGATTTCACCGCTAATTTGCTTTGCAATCTCATCGCGCTTTTCATAATTGCCCTCTTCGTGATATAAAATCGCTTCGGCACAGTGCACAATGCTCTGCTCAATCTGTGTCACATAATTCCAATGCTTCGTCTTGATTCCGGCAATTGCATCCTCCGCCAATGGGAAATAGCCCAGTGCCACCAAGGTTTTCACGCGATTGCATTCTAACGCCAGCAAAAACGTATGAACCGCCTCATCCATTGGAAGGCTCATAAAATATTCCATAGCCTGCTTATAATAGCGCTGCGCCTCCTGATATCGCCCTGTCCGGTGAAAAAGGCCGCCCAAATTGATATTCATAAGCGCTTCCTGTTCCTTTAAATCATGAAGCACTGCATATTTTACGCCATTGGTGTAATACTCAAGCGCCAGCGGGATGTTGCCCCCATTGGACGCTTTAATTCCCAGGAAGTTGTAGCATCTCGCCATCAGCTCATACTCCCCTCCCTGATCTAAGAAACGAACAGCCATATTTAAAGAATCATAAAAATTCTTTCCATCATTCAGGCAATAGTAAACCTGTCCACAATAGAAATATCCGAATCCCAGCAGTGAAACATCCTGATGACTTGTGGCATACTCAATCAAATCATTGCAAAACTTTAAGGTCTTTTCAGGGCTTGTCACACTGTTTTCGATAATTTCCCGAATCCATATTTGTACACTTGCATCGTATTTATTAATATCCATTCACAGCCTCAACTTTTATCGTGTTTTATGTTCATAGATGATATTACTTAATTTTGCAAACTGCTCTAACGTCAGCGCCTCCCCTCGAATGGTTCCGGAAACGCCTAACTCTTCTATACATTCCTGCAGGACTTCCTTTGTAAGTCCAAAGGCTCCAAAATTGGAAAGTCCATTCACCAGTGTTTTTCTGCGCTGGTTGAAAGATGCGCGAATCACCTGGAATAACAGCTTTTCACTCTTTACCTCCACCGGCGGTTTCTCATGTCTGGTCAGTCGAATCACAGCGCTTCCCACCTTCGGCTGAGGCATAAAGCAACTCGGCGGAACCTCTAACATAATCTCCGGCTTGGCATAATACTGCACCGCCAGGGATAAGGCTCCGTAATCCTTTGAACCGGGTCCCTCCTGCATGCGGTCCGCCACTTCCTTTTGTACCATAATGGTGATGGATTCAAGCGGCACATGACTCTCGAAAAGTCCCATGATGATTGGGGTCGTGATATAATATGGCAGATTTGCCACAACCTTAATCGGCTTACCCGCATTTTTTTCCTGCGCCAACTTTGCGATATCCACCTTCAAAATATCTTCATTTAGAACGGTGACATTATCATATTCCGACAAGGTATCCTCCAGAATCGGAATCAGATTGCGATCCACTTCCACTGCTACCACTTCTCTTGCTGACTCGCACAGATACTGCGTCATCGTACCGATGCCCGGACCGATTTCCAAAACAAAATCTTCTTTTGTCACCTCGGCAGCTGCAATGATATCCTCTAACACAGATGGATTGATTAAGAAATTCTGACCAAATTTCTTTTGAAAACGAAATCCGTACTTTTGCAGAACTTCGATTGTATTTTTTGAATTTCCAAGTGTTGCCATTGATTGGCTCCTTTTCATGATAATATTATTTTTATTTTACCATGAAATCATCATAGACGCTATATTTTCCGGACAGCAAAAAGGACTGTGAAATCGTATCACAGTCCTTTTACCTTTTAGGAAGGGAATAACAAAGACTTACATAATCTTTCGATAAAGTTCTTTTAATTCTTCAACATTTGTATCTCTCGGATTGCCCGGGCAGCAGGCATCTGCGAATGCATCTTGTGCCAACTGGTCTAAATCTTCTTCTTTGATTTTGTCATTCTTCTCCGGAATTCCAACATCCTTAGAAAGCTGTTTGACAGCATCGATGGCTGCCTTTCTATATTCTGCCTGAGACATTTCATCAACACCTTTTACGCCCATTGCTCTTGCAATTTCGCGATACTTTTCTCCGGTGTATTCCTGATTGTATTCCATTACGATTGGAAGCATCATAGCACAGGCAACTCCGTGAGGAGTATCATAATGTGCACCCAAGGTATGTGCAATGGAATGTGCAATTCCAAGTCCTACATTTGAGAAGCCCATTCCCGCGATATACTGCGCAAGCGCCATTCCCTCTCGACCTTCCGGTGTATTCTCTACAGCACCGCGCAAATTCTTTGAAATCAGGCGAATTGCCTCGAGATGGAACATATCTGTCATCTCCCATGCAGCTTTTGTGGTATATCCTTCAATGGCATGTGTTAAAGCATCCATACCGGTTGAAGCAGTCAAACCCTTTGGCATAGATGACATCATATCCGGATCAATAACTGCAGTTCCCGGAATATCATTTGTATCTACGCATACAAACTTTCTTTCCTTTTCTACATCTGTGATAACATAGTTGATTGTAACTTCAGCAGCTGTTCCTGCAGTGGTTGGAACTGCAATGGTTTCAACCGCATGATTCTTGGTCGGAGCCACACCCTCTAAAGAGCGCACATCCGCAAATTCCGGATTGTTGATGATGATACCGATGGCCTTTGCTGTATCCATAGAAGAACCGCCACCGATGGTGATAATCGAATCAGCGCCTGCTGCTTTAAACGCAGCCACACCATCCTGAACATTTTGAATTGTAGGATTTGGCTTAATATCTGAATACAAAGAATATTCAATTCCTTCTTTATCCAAAAGGTCTGTCACTTTTGCTGTTACGCCAAACTTTACAAGATCCGGATCGGAGCATACAAAAACCTTCTTGAATCCTTTATTTTTTGCGATTCCCGGAATTTCTGCGATTGCACCCTTTCCATGATAAGAGACCGTATTTAATACAATTTGATTTGCCATTATAAAACCTCCCTGGATAGATAATTATTTAACAATTACTTACAAATAATATTCTACCGCAGGGAGGTCTCTCTATAAATTGGATTATATTTTTAATTCGGGTAATTTTTTTCGATTTTCGAAAAAAGTCTAAATGCGTTTTCTCTGGCTACTTCTTCCACCTCTTTCGGCGAAATCCCCTTAATCTGCGCAATCTTTTCGATGACATAAGGAATGTTTCTCGAATCATTGCGACTACCGCGATGAGGTTCCGGAGCCATATAGGGGCAATCTGTCTCAAGCAAAATGGATTCCATTGGAATCTGTTCCACTGTCGCCACAAGCTTTTTTGCATTTTTGAAAGTCACAACTCCGCCAACACCAATGAAATATCCCATCTTCACATATTCCTTCGCGATTTCCGGCGAATAGGAATAGCAATGAATCACACCCCTGATGCCCCAAGCGGCGGCTTCCCTCATAATGGAAAGCGTGTCTTCTGCTGCATCCCGTGAATGAATCACCACCGGCAAATTCACTTCTTTTGCAAGCGAAAGTTGCGCACGGAACCATTCTCTTTGCCTCGCCTGAACCTGTGGCTCCTTATCCCAGTAATAATCCAGCCCGATTTCGCCGATTGAAACCGTTTTTTCGTAGGAAGCCAGTTCTCTCAAACGCGCAATGGTTCCTTCCAATCCCAATTCTTTTATGCGATCTCCGGTCTCAATCTCACTTGGATGAATGCCTACAGCCGCATAGATATAATCATATTTTTTTGCCAATTCCACGCTTTCTTCTGTGGTAGCAAGCTGCGAACCCACATTGATGACCGGACTGATTCCACACTCCGGCAAGGAGGCCAACAAAGCCTCTCGATCTTCGTCAAATTTATGATCCTCATAATGTGCATGTGTTTCAAAAATCATGCTGTTTTCTCCTTCGTTTGTCCGCCTTACTCGTACAAGCCCATCCAGCTAGTGATTGCATCCACTGTACTTTCCATCTGCTCATCCGCAGAAATCTCCGCTGTCCCGTCACCGGATTGCTCTCCGTAGTCTCCGAAATAGGCATGATTTCCGCCGTCTATCACAAATTCCTCAAAGGAATCCGGAAGATTCGCTTTCGCATTCTCATATTTTTGCAAATTCATCACACCATCATTGGAGCCATAAATACAAAGTACATTTAAATCCGTATCGGACAAATCACAATCCGCATAAGCCCCCAGCAGAATCAGCCCCTTGTAATCTTCTGTATGTTTGGCCGCATATCGACATGCAAACACTCCACCTAAAGAATGCCCGCTTAAATACCAGCTATCCACTTCCGAAAACTCGCTGATGATACCATCCGCTGCATCCTCATCAAAGATTGCGAGATTGTAAGGCATATGCAATAGCACACACAGATAACCGCTCTTTGCCAACTTTTGCATCAGCGGTACATAAGCCTCATATTCCACTTTTCCGCCGGGATAGAAAATAATTCCGGCAGTGATTTCGCCTGTGGGCGTAAACACAATCCGCTCGCCCGCTGTCTCTTCTATGGTATATTCGTCTGTTTCTGTCTCCGATAAAATTGCAATTGCCGCGTCTGATGGCTCATAGGCCTGATTTACATAATAATAAAATGCTGAAGCAAGTAGAAGCACCACCGCCACGATGATGATGATAACACGCCAAATTCTTTTTTTGACAGAACTGTTTTTTTCAATCATTGACCAAATCCCTTATTTCCATAAAATCAGCCCACCCGCCAAAAGACGAATGGGCTATTGTTTTACCACTGAGTTAAAAAAATTTCTCCAGCATCGCCAGTTCTTCGATATCAATGCAATTTGGAATTGTATTTTCCACAACCGCTTTTTTGGCTGCGTTATATTCCATCCACATCACACTTTCAATCTCTTCCTTTTGCACCACGATTTCCTCTGCAGGAATATCGCGCCACATTAGATAAATCGTGGAATACTGATTATCTTCGTATTGTTCTTTTCGAAACTCATCCGTGATGACGACATGTTTCTTGCCGCATTCCACCAATTCTTCCGGTTTTACATCAAAGTTTAATTCCTCTTTCAATTCACGAAGTGCAGAATCCACCACGCCCATTCCCGCAGGAATATGACCGGCGCTGGAAATATCATAGCATCCCGGGAAAGAATCCTTTTCCATGCAACGCTTCTGCAAAAGCACCTGGATTTCCCCTTCATGCCTGCGAAGAACCCACACATGCGCAGTTCGATGAGGAACTCCATCTCGATGAACCACTTTTCTCTCTGCGGTCTTACCTGTTGGCATACCGTTTTGATCTACGATATCAAGATATTCCATGTGTGTCTCCTTCCGTAATAATCATTCTTCAAAAAACATTAGCAGATTTCTGCGCCGGCCGGCATGGTCTTCTCCGGTGTCATCAGCGCAAGATTTCCCTCTGCATCCTCTGCACAGAGAAGCATTCCTTCTGACAAAACGCCTGCAAGTTTTGCCGGCTTTAAGTTTACAAGAACCATCACTTTCTTACCCACCATTTCTTCTGGTGAATAATATTTGCGGATTCCTGAAACAATCTGTTTTGTCTGGCTTCCAATCTTCACCTGAGAACAAAGCAGCTTCTTTGACTTCTCAACTGCTTCACAGGCAATGATTTCGCCAACCTGGAACTGCATCTTTTCGAAATCATCGAAAGAAATTTCCGGTTTTGCCTCGATGTCGATAACATCATCTTCCTTCTCTGCTTCCGGTGCAACTCCACCATTTAAGCGGATCTGCTCTGCCTCATATTCTGCCTTCTGAGCAGCCTGAATGGCTTCAATCTTCGGCATTACTTCTTTGGCATCCAGTCGTGCAAAGAGAATCTGAGGCGCATCAGTAACTTTTTTGCCGCTTTCATATAAACCAAACTGATCTAACTCATCAAAATCACGCAATGTTGTATTCAGCTGTGCAACAATCTTTTCTGCTGTTTCCGGAAGGAATGGATGCAGAATCGAAGCGCCGATGGTGATGGACTCTACTAAATTGTAAAGCACTTCCGCAAGACGATCCTTCTTTGCCTCGTCCTTTGCAAGTACCCATGGCTCAGTCTCGTCAATATATTTGTTGCAACGACGGAACAGTCCGAATACTTCTGTAATACAATCCGCAACACGAAGACTCTTCATCTTCTCCTGTGTAATTGCCAAAGTGCCGGTCACAACCTTCTTTAAGTCCTCATCTACAGCTTCTGTGACACCGGTGCTGCGCACAACGCCGCCGAAATATTTATTGCTCATGGAAATGGTACGATTTACCAAATTTCCAAGGATGTTTGCAAGATCTGAATTAAAGCGCTCGATAACCAAATCCCAGGTGATGATTCCATCATTTTCGTATGGCATCTCATGGAGCACAAAGTATCTTGTGGCATCCAAACCAAATAAGTCGATCATATCGTCCGCATAGATTACATTTCCCTTTGACTTACTCATCTTGTCGCCACCCTGAAGAAGCCAAGGATGTCCAAATACCTGCTTTGGAAGCGGAAGATCCAATGCCATCAGGAAAATCGGCCAGTAAATCGTATGGAATCTCACGATATCTTTACCAATCAAATGCAAATCAGCCGGCCAAAATGCCTTGAACTGATCTGTTGATCCATCCGGATCATAACCGATTCCGGTGATATAGTTTGTAAGCGCATCCAGCCATACATAGACTACATGCTTTGGATCAAAATCTACCGGAATTCCCCAGCTAAAGCTGGTTCTTGATACGCATAAATCCTGAAGTCCCGGGAGCAGGAAGTTGTTCATCATCTCGTTCTTTCTGGATACCGGCTGAATAAATTCCGGATGCTCATTGATATAATCAATTAAACGATCTGCATATTTGCTCATCTTAAAGAAGTATGCTTCTTCCTTTGCAGGCTTTACTTCGCGGCCGCAATCCGGACATTTTCCATCCACAAGCTGAGACTCCGTCCAGAAAGACTCACATGGGGTACAATAAAGTCCCTCATAGGAATCAAGATAAATATCACCCTGATCATAGAGTTTCTTGAAAATCTTCTTTACACATTTTTCGTGGTCTTCGTCTGTGGTACGAATAAATTTATCATATGAAGTATCAACCTGATCCCAGATTGATTTAATCTGTCCTGCCACATCATCCACATATTCCTTTGGAGTGATGCCCATTGCCTCTGCCTTCTCCTGAATCTTCATACCGTGCTCATCGGTACCGGTCTGGAAGAAGACGTTATAGCCTTCCGCTCTCTTGTAGCGCGCAATTGCATCAGCCAAAACAGCCTCATAGGTATTTCCGATGTGTGGCTTGCCGGATGCATAGGCAATTGCAGTTGTGATGTAATAATTTCCTTTATTTGTCATTCTATTCTCCTTCTTGCACTCTCAAATGAGAGAATGCACGATTATTCAACTATTTATTATATGGCACAAAACCACATTTCGTCAATGAAAAGACGTTCTACCCACAGCCACATCCCTCTTCCCGCACAAAATCGGCCTTGCTGCGCAAAAATTGCACCAACGTGTTTCGCTTCTATACACGAATTTTTCTTTGCCAAGGGTATCCGGGCCGCTATTTCTAGCCGCCTCACAGTCATAAGTCCACCCTTGAAGCATTTCGATCAGCAACAGGTCTTTGTAGTTTATGATTTGTGCAGG
>SVFB01000056.1 GCA_015057085.1 Lachnospiraceae bacterium | reverse complement strand
CTGTCCCCGATTATTCCCGATTATACTACTCAAATCGACCACTTCACTTCCGATTATTTCCGACCACTCAGGTCGATTTTCAGTCAAAAACAGGTCATTTCCAATCTGTGTGGTCAGGCGAATGCCGTCCCACTTTCTAACTATACATCCGCAATACATTTGTTTTTGCGGATAATTAGTAAACTACAATTGCTTTAAAAAGTCAATCAGTCCTCGATCCTTTTTTAAGGATTGCTGTAGGGCCCCTTCTTTTTCATAACTCTTTCAAGACTATCATAGCATTCCGTTTTCGATTATTTCCATCATCTCTGCTGGTGTCACGATAAAATCTCTGACAGGATAATGCTTCTGATTTCCAGTGACCAGATAAGAATCATCCTCTCTCTTTTCCATAGCAACCTCATAAAAGATCAGATCGTCCATATCTATAAGAATCTCCCCTGTTGGTTTTGGAAAGACTTCTACGCCATATTTTACGATCAGTTCAAGAACGGCCTTGATCTTCTCTTTACTGAATTTGAATTTTGGTCTGCTTAAGACTTCTGCATACTCATTAAGAATAAGCTGATGATACAAAGGCGTAATCTTCCCATCAGCTATTGCCTCGTACACCTTTACTGTTGCTGAATTGCTATTCTTGGTCAGCAGAGCAGCCACGAAAACGTTCGTATCTATAACCGCATAAACCATAAATCAACCATCAACCCCTCTTTCGATCTGCTCTGGCTGCTGATATTTCAGCGTTGATCTCATCAAGGGTCATCTCTGGCACATCTGATGCCTCTTCTCTTAATGCGTTGAATGCTGCTCTAAAATCTTCTCTTGAATTTGTTTCTGGTAATACAGCGTCAAAAGGAAGTCCTCTTACCTGTTTACTTTTCTTCATAAACATACGAAAGGCAGTGGGGAGATCCATTCCAAGCTGCTCATAAATATCTGCCACTTCCTGTTTTAATGCTTTATCTGCTCTGAATTGGATCAATACCTGTTCAGCCATAAAAATCATCTCCTTTTATTTACATACAATATGAATGTGTTTGTTAGTTGTTTATAATATTATTATATCCAGTAACTGAAAATATATCAATAAGAAAAAAATAGAGTGTCAGCTCATCTGGCTAGAAAGTAGCTGAATAGCAAGCTCAATTGTCATGAATCACGCACGCTTCCAACTGCGCTACATCCCGATGAATTGCGGGAGAGGGATTCGAACCCTCAACCTCCAGGTTATGAGCCTGGCCAGCTTCCAATTGCTATCACCCCGCGCGTTGCAGAGACAGGATTTGAACCTGCGTTACAAGCCTTATGAGGGCTGGCTGGATCCACTCCAGTCCACTCTGCAATAAAATATAAAAAGACCGCTTTGGAAATACATCCTTAGCGGCCTTGGTTACTCAATCTGATTATTCTACAAATATCATATCAAAGTTTTATCCATAAACCGTTTTTTGACATACGCATAGAAGGGTGCACTAAAATAGACATAGCATGTCTGCTAGCCATCATAGGTCGCATATTCATTTCTGAATTTCTTCTTGTACGTAACATTTTCCTTTACCTTATATCCAGAGCTTTTTGCTCTGTTTTTCCTTTCGTTATGTATAATAACACGGTTTGAGGAATGTGTCATTCTACTTGTAATATAATTATTTTACAGTAGGAACAATCCATTCAACATCTGACTGCCTTACAAAACATAAATCCTTTTTTGCTCTCAGTCTATCTAATCCTTCTTTACCAAACATTTCAACAAGATTTTTTATCTGCGACTTTACTGAAATATCACTATGATACAAAACTGTTATTCTAGTTGCTGAGTCAAACACCAGCTTTATTATATCTTTATCGGTGACATCCAATGAATGGCCAATCACATATAAATCTATTCCTTCAAGTGTTCTAATATTTTGAGTATCATATTCTTTTTTCAAAAAAGAGTTATCTGTTGAATAGAACGTTCTTTGAAAATATTTCTTAAATTGAAGAAAAGAAGTGTCAATACTATATATTTCATCTTTTTCATCTGGATTGACACCTAAAACAATACTTGATTCAGTATTTCCGTGGATATGATCCACATTACTTAAACTGTACAATATTTCATAAGTATTTGTGTAATTAAAAGAATATACTTGCGTTGAGGATGGTAATGAAGCAAATTTAGCTTTTATACCCATATCCATATATTTTTTTGAAGGTTCATCGACAAATGCTTTTAGATATAGTCTTAATATATCTGCCAAATCCCTCATGGAGATATATAAGTCTGCAATTATCTGTTCTTCACATAAATGATAAGTTCCTGATCCAGTTATTTTTTCAAATACATACTGTTTTTTTATTTTCATTACATTTGAATGTTGACTTCCTAAATTCTCCTTCTTATCATAGAAAAATGGAAAACAGCTTATAATGTATTCATCTTCTTGATTATCATATCTCGCCAAATCAAAAAATACGTCATTATTCACCAGCTCAAATGATGCTTTCTCAAAAAAGGTATTAAATGCCTCTAATACACGCACTATTTCTTTTTCAAAATCAATCCATGTCATATTCTTTGCAACACTATACGAAAAATATTCATACCAAAGATTTGATCGCGCAATATTTATAATTTGATTTTTTTCCTTATCATCAAAAATAACTTCGTCATAAATACGTGCATGTTCTTCGTAGCATATTTTAATAAATGAGTCTACATTTTGTAACTTTTGATCACCTAGAACCTGACCTATCGTTGTAATTTCTTCTGGTTCTTTATCCAATAAAAAATTTACTACATTTATAAAATTAATATAACTGGTTGGAAATTTATGGTTTAAATCAAATCCATTTCCTAATAAAAGTACATTCATTAGTATTATCTCTTTTCATTAGTATTAGTCATAAATCACAAGCGCACTTTACCCTGCAAAAGCAATTTCGTTTTATAAAATCTCCAATTCTTTTAATATTTCCACAACATCCGTCATAGGGTTACACTCCACATCCCCCCATAACGTTCCTATACTTTCATAATGAGCCACTAATTTCTCAAGATTCTTCTCTGCAGTCTCAAGTTTTGGTCGAATAATATCCGCAACATCTGTACTTTCCTCATATCCAGGAATATACTTAGCTAGCTCCCTTTTTGGCTCCTTGCTGTCTTTAAACTGATGAGTAGTATATACATAATGAAGAATAAACCACACCTCAATACACGGATTTGATGCAATAAATCGGATATTTTTTGATGTCTTCTGCAATTCTTTTACCAACTTTATCTTTTCTAGATTGCAATCCATATCCAGTACAATGTATGCCTTATCCCCGTCTCTGACAGACATTTCAAATCTATCCCAAGCGGATTTCATTGATTTTAACATGCCTTCAGGATCTGTATCCTGCCCAGTATTCACATACTGAATCGAATACTTTCCGTGCTGATCTTGAAAAGAAAGAAGATATTGCTTCTCCGTCTTGTTTCTTCCTTCTGCAGTAAAAAGCATTACTGGTTTTCTTTTTCGTTTGACATCATTTCGCTTTTTCTTCTGAAAATTTCTATCTGCCAATTACAGCACCTCCCCGGTTGGGAGAAATGGTATTGCTCCATACCTTCCCATTAAATAGCCCTTTTCAATATTTTCTGTCTTACGAACGGAAAACTCATCCAAAGAATACAAATCTGTAACACCAGTCTTTGAATCCTTTTCAGTAAAGTAAATTTGGTCTCTTCTAAACATATCCAAAGACAAAATACCTGTCTCATGTGTTGTCACAATTAGCTGAGCGCCATTTTTGTTTACCTCAGAATCCCTAAAAAGATTCATTATGAATCTAACTAAGCTAGGATGCATACTTTTATCAATTTCATCAAGGATAACTGCTTTTCCTTTTTCAAATGCATCTTTTAGCAATGGACCATAGAAAAACAACAACTGTGTTCCTAAAGACTCTTCTTGAAGTGTAAGCGAAAACTCTGCTTCTTCACCGTCTTCGTTTACAATAGTATGGCCAGTTGTAATCTCTACATCATAATGCTTACCTTCACTTGGCGGAATTACCTTCCCTTGTACCAATATTTGAAATGGAAGCGCAGATCCACCTACCACTTCTTTCGCATCGACTTCGATGCTACTAATATTGATATCAGCCTGCTTTAACAGATTCTTCGTAAATTCTATATACTCATGACTTTCATCTGTACGATACTTTTCTAAGGCAACTCCACTTAAATCCATTACCTCTGTAAAGGTATCAATTGACTCAGCTAACCATTCGTAAGGAACCTTTGTGCATTCAGCATTCCATGTAGTAGCAGTTGCTAAGAATAGCTTATTTGCCGTATTCATTTGATAAGCTGCTTCAAGTTTAACCTTATATGCTCTGTTAAATTTAGGTTCTTCATTTTCTTCTAAATCAAACAAAAGTGTTGGCTTTGCAGAGTTATAGCAATACAAATATTCCTCAACCACCTTTTCAGTAGTTGCGCTAAAACCATAAATATATTTCTTTCCATCCTTTGCAATAAAAGTAAATTCAAATGCTGTTGGCTTATTTCTTGATTCAAAATCAAATTTGAATGGAACTACAGGTAATTTGTCAGTGACCTGCACATTATTTGAATTTCTTATCATGATTAATGCAATTGTAATAGCTTTAAATAGGCTACTCTTTCCTGATGCATTCGCACCATAAATCGCAGCGGAAGAAACAGCACTATAATCACCTTTTGCAATAAGATTTTCAGGATGCTCGCTATCTTTTGATGGTTCAAGGCTCAGAAACACCTTATCTCTAATAGATAAATAATTTTCTACTGTAAATTGAACTAACATACGCTTGCTCCTTTCTCACTCTAAATAGAGTTACAGTATTATCATATTCCCTTTCAGTGCGATTTGCAACAATATTATTTGCGTTTTTGCATATTTTATTCAATATTCGCAATAATATTGTTGTTTGTTTACACCATACGGGCTTTTTGACCAACCCTCCACAAGTCATGTCAAAGTACCGATTATCTTCACTACCTTTGACATTCCCGGGAGGGTTTGTTTTGTAATAGTCAAGCCCACTTAAGAATAAGTGGGCTCGTCTACGATTCACATATTTAATTGTAACCCATATCGTTAGATTTCTTTCGCATGATTTACATCAATCCGTCAGTTGAGCGTATATTTCTTCATATCAACTTACGAATTTGTTGTAGTAAGCGTTGTAGTTGCATACAACTCATCCTCTGAAACCCTTGATTTTACGGCATTTTATTTATCCAACTGTTTCAGTGTCGGGAACAATAACACATCTCTAATCGCCGGTGAATCTGTCAGCAACATCGCAAGACGGTCCAGTCCGTAACCGATTCCACCTGTTGGTGGCATACCAAGCTCGAGTGCGTAGAGGAAGTCCTCATCGGTGTGCTCTGCTTCATCATCTCCGGCTGCTGCATTTGCATCCTGCTGTGCGAAGCGCTCGCGCTGGTCGATTGGGTCGTTCAGCTCGGAGTAGGCGTTGCACATTTCCCAAGTGTTGCAGAAGAGCTCGAAACGCTCTACCTTGGTTGGGTCAGTCGGCTTCTTCTTGGTCAGTGGGCTGATTTCGATTGGGTGATCGGTGATGAAGGTTGGCTGGATCAGCTCTTTCTCACAATACTCTTCAAAGAAGAGGTTTAAGATGTCACCCTTCTTGTGACGATCTTCGTACTCGATGTGATGCTCATCGGCAAGCTTCTTTGCAGCTGCATCATCAGCTACTGCATCAAAATCCACACCGGAATACTTCTTGACTGCTTCTGTCATGGTCATGCGGGCAAATGGCTTTCCAAGGTCAATTTCGGTTCCCTGGTAAGTAATCTTGGTCGTGCCGCATACCTTTTCTGCAAGATAACGGAACATGCTCTCGGTAAGTTCCATCATTCCTTCGTAGTCAGTGTATGCCTGATAAAGTTCCATCAATGTGAATTCCGGATTGTGACGGGTGTCGACACCTTCGTTACGGAATACACGGCCAATCTCGAATACACGCTCGAGTCCGCCGACAATCAATCTCTTTAAGTAAAGCTCTAGGGAAATACGAAGCTTTACATCCTCGTCTAATGAGTTGTAATGGGTTTCGAATGGGCGGGCTGCTGCGCCACCTGCATTGTGTACAAGCATTGGTGTTTCAACTTCCATGAAACCGCGGTCTGCAAGGAAGTTACGGATTTCCTTGATCATAAGGGAGCGCTTTACGAATACATTTCTACTGTCCTCGTTCATGATCAAATCTACATAGCGCTGACGATAAATCGCATCGGTATCGGTCAGTCCGTGGAACTTCTCCGGGAGAATCTGAAGACTCTTTGACAAAAGTGTCATGGATTCTGCATGGATAGAAATCTCACCGGTCTTGGTGCGGAATGCATATCCCTTTACACCATAGATATCGCCGATGTCGCTCTTTTTGAAGTTTGCATAGGCTTCTTCGCCGATGACATCGCGGGCTACATAAACCTGAATCTTGCCCTTTAAGTCCTGGATATTGCAAAAAGAAGCTTTTCCCATGACACGCTTGAACAGCATACGGCCTGCGATAGAGACCTCGATTGGGTCTGCATCCATAATTGCACGACGCTCATTGTAGTCATCATTTACGACCTGACGAGCCTCAGCTTCATCCATGCCGTCTGTGTTTGGAGCAACACGACCTGCAAGAAGTTTGGCTTCATGCGCATTGTACAGTTCCTTGACTTCATCTGAGTGATGAGTCTGATCGTATTTAGTGATGACGAATGGGTCCTGTCCCGCTTCTTGTAAGTTTGCTAACTTCTCACGACGAACCTTTAATAACTGGTTCACGTTCTGCTGTCCATTGTTTTGCTCTGCCATTGGTTTCTCCTTTTTCTTTCGTTGATATTATGCCAAAAAAGTGCCGAAAACTTTCGCTTCCGGCACTCTAAAATCTTAATCTTCCGATCTCTTGATATCTAATAACTTGTAGCTGTATGTTCCGGCCTCGGTTTCTACCTCTACAGTATCTCCGACTTTCTTGCCGATCAATGCAGCTCCGACCGGTGATTCGTTTGAAATCTTACCCTTAAGGCTGTTTGCCTCAGTCGATCCTACAATCTTGTATTCCAACTCTTCGTTGAATTCGATATCCAAAATCTTAACTCTGCATCCGATGGAAACTTTATCGAGATCTGCTTCTTCTTCTACAACGACTTCTGCGTTCTTTAAGATCTTTTCAATTTCCTCGATTCGTGCCTCAATATCTCTCTGCTCATCCTTGGCTGCATCATATTCAGCGTTCTCGGATAAGTCGCCCTGTTCACGAGCTTCTTTGATTTTCTGAGATATTTCCTTACGTTTGACTACTTTTAAATCTTCGAGTTCTGCCTCTAATTTCTGTAAACCTGCATAAGTTAAAATATTTTTCTTTGCTTCCATGATTTTTCCTTCTCTCAGTCGTTTTCGCCCCAATGGGGTGTTCGCACTAACTAGTGAATTATAACGAATTGAGCTGATATTGTCAAGATTGTGTTTATTCCGTGCCGTCTCCGAACACGTGTGCATAATAATCGTTGTCGAGTACACCTGCACAATACTTCATTTTATTTCGAACGATTGTCTTGATGTAATCAATGTATTCTTCTTCGGTGTAGCCGTTTGGATAGACCACGTCATCGCTGGCCGGCGTAAAGGTTCCGGTGGATGCGATATAGGTTCCGTACTCTGTCTTCCAGTCGTAGCTTACATTAAATACCAAGGCCGGTGTGTCTGAGAATACGTCACGACCTACCAAAAGTCTTGAATCATATTCGATTCCGAAGAGATTCATCAGCGTTGGCAAAATGTCGATGGAAGACATCGGTGTTGAGATTTCTACCGGGTCTTCTTTTTCGAGACATCCGCTCCAGATGATGAGTCTGTTCTGGTCACGTACCAGGTCATTGTCGATTGATTCACCGTAAAGTTCTGATAAGTATGGCATGTTGACAGAATCACCGCCATCATCGAGTCCATATGGGAAGTGGTCTGCGCCGATGACGATTACGGTGTCATCTGCCTTTCCTTCTTCCTCTAATCGCTTGATTAAGTATTCCATTGCATCGTTTAATTCGATGTTGCATGCCTTATATGCTTTGATTGGCTCTGAGCAATCTAAGTCAGCCACATCATCCTCATGGATGTATGCCATGTAGTTATCGGAGAAGGTGTAATCACTGTGCCCGCTGACTGACATGTAATATACGTTGAAATGATCCTGGTCGATATATTCTTCTACAGTTCCCTGAATCATGACTAAGTCACTCTCCGGCCAGGTCTTTCTGTCATAGTACTTCTCCATACCATTTCCCCATCCCATATATCCTTCGGAATATCCTAATGAATTGTGGGTGATATTTCTATCATAGAAGGTGTAGGTATTGTTGTGATATGCCTTACCCCAGTAGCCCAGCAGGTTCAGCTGCCAGCCCATGGTCATGTAGTTTAAGTTATCAGCGGCTTCCTTAAAGGAGGTTCCGCCTGAGGTTGGGAGCATTCCAAAGATGTTATTGTATTCTCCACCTGTGGTTCCTGCACTCTCCGGCTGATAGTAGTCGGTGAATTGGAATCCCTTGGTTGCCATTCTATATAAGGTTGGTGTCAATTCTTCATCGATGGCCTGTGCTGAGAATGCTTCGGCTGAGATGAAGATTAAGTTCTTTCCTTCGAAAAGTCCTGTGTAGGCATTCTTGTTTGAAGGCTGAAGCGATGCCACATAATTGTCAAGCTGTGCCAATGCTTCGTCATTTGTTGACTCAGCTAATTTAGCAAAGTCGATATCCAATACGTTATCGCCGTATTCTACTACTTCGGTACCGTCCTCGGTACTTTGTGTATCATCATTTTCTACAACCGGTGTGGTTGGTGTGATATCAAAGCTTAAGTCCTTATTTCCACCCATGATAGAGTGCTTTACATCTAATCGAAGTCCGGTGAAGATACCAAATTTTTCGATTGCATGTGTGTAATTGTATTCAACTTTATAGGTATTCCATGCGCTTGGCATCACGCGTACCAGAATCAGCGCGAGAATATATACTACAATTGCTGTTGCGATGGAGTTGATGCGCTCTCTCCAAATCACATTTGCAAATTTTTTCGTAAGGAATACTGCTGCAACAATATTTAAAATCAGCGGAATTAAATAGAGGATAATATGAATGATTCCGTTTGCACAGAAAATCAATTTCATAATGGAATCCTGGAATTCTCCGACTGCTCCGCCGGCTCCACCGAACATCGTCTTTAAGTCATAGAATGTGTTGAACTTACAGAATACAAAGTATACTGCGGTGATCAAAATTCCAAGTACCCCGATTACAACGGCTTTTACAATTCTGTAAGCAGTTGCATTTGGAATCAGGGATACCAAAAACTCCAACAGGAGTCCGTAGCTGATGCCAAAAAGCAATCCAAACAGTACAAATTTTCCGCTAATATGTCCTACGGTTGATAACTGAAATACCAGCTGTAACCATAAAATTGTTAACGGAATTTCTGCAGCACGAAAGATTCTTTGCGGTCTCTCGTTCCTTAATTTTTTCTTCGCTTTTCTCTTCTCCAGCGGAGAACGCTTTTCTTTCTCTTCCAAAATAACTCTCCTTTTCATCTTGACATTGATATAACTATGATGTTTTCGTATATATTATTTGAGGAAATTCGATATATGGTCAAAACTCGCTCGCGCCACGCACGGGAGCACCACTTGCTATATTATCCTCATATTTTTGTAAGGTCAATCCTTCTTCTTCGGAAAATCCTTAATTATTTCTTAAGGTTATTTGATCCAACTGTCCCCAAGAAGTGATTAAACTCGTTAACTGCTCATAAGTTTCCACGTGATTTATCTCATCTCTGATGCGTGATGAATTCGGATAGCCGGTTGTATACCAGGCCGCATGTTTGCGAATTTCGCGCATTCCGATATACTCACCCTTATGCTCCATCAAGAGTGCTCCGTGTCGCAAAATCATCCTTGCCACTTCCTGGCGAGATGGTTTTCCGTAGATCATTCCGTGTTTCGGATGAGATTGATTTCGTTTCGTTAATTCTTCTGTTTCTTCCTTGGATTTTGTTTCTTCCGGGTTGTTCTCGTAGGCTTTAAGAATTTGAGAGAAAATCCAAGGATTTCCTTGCGCACCTCTCGCAATCATAAATCCGTCACACCCGGTCTGCTCATACATACGTTTCACGTCAACTGCCGTATGCAAGTCTCCGTTTCCGATGACCGGAATCTTGACTGCTTCTTTCACCTGTCGAATGATATCCCAGTCCGCGTTTCCGGAATAATACTGCTCTCTGGTTCTTCCGTGCACTGCAATCATTGACACTCCGCTGGCTTCCGCAATTTTTGCAATTTCCACCGCGTTGATATGATCATCATCGAATCCTTTTCGAATTTTGACAGTCAGCGGCTTTTTGATGGCCTTTGCCATCTTTGACAATATTGCTTCCACTCGTTTTGGATCGAGCATCAGCGCACTGCCTTCTTGATTCTTAACGACTTTCGGAACGGGACAACCCATATTGACATCAATGATATCGAAGGGTCCGTCTTCTATTTGCTGCGCAATTTCGCTCATGATATCCGGATCCGAGCCAAAAAGCTGAAGCGATACCGGATTCTCTCGCGGATCAACCTTCATCAGTTCCTGCGTATTTTTGTTCTGATACAGGATGGCTTTTGCGCTAACCATTTCCATGCACAAAAGGCCTGCGCCCTGTTCCTTACATAACAGACGAAAAGGCAGGTCTGTTACACCTGCCATTGGAGCCAACATTAAGTTGTTTTTTAATTCTACGTTTTTGATTGTTAATGGGTGAATCACGTTACACATTTGGATTTTCTCCCAATACGCGAACCTTATAATAAAGTTCCAATGCCTCAAACAGCTCTCGCTTTTCGTTGCGATACTGCTTAATCTTTAAGACACTTCCGATTTCATCATAAAAGAAATCGCCTTCTTCATAGGTCGTCTCAAACTCCAGATTGCCATCTTCATCAAAGTATAAGGTCAAAATCCCGCCGATGTCCTCCGTGTAGAGTACACAAAGCACCTGCAAATCTTCCTTGATACTCTTCGGCAATTCCTGAAATGTATCATTCAGATAATATTTCTTTTGATATGCGTTTGATACGCATAGAATATCTTTTTTATCAGACATATCCATATATTCCTCTCACTGAAACTTCTCCGCTGGAAATCTTTTTCACCTCGATCTCTTGCGTCGGATTTCCTGCCTTTTCACCCGAGTGCTCCACTTCCACCAGCAGCTCGCCGGTAACATCGATTCCTTTTGCAATTCCTGTAAATTCACCTTTTGGATCAAGCACTTTCACCTGGCGATTGCGATTAATCAAAAGCTTATTATACTCTTCCTGCAGCGCAGACAAATCCTCTGTTTTTAAAAAGATTTCGTAATCATGCTCAAATTCATCTAAAAATGCTGCTATCAAATCCGCGCGCTTTATTCTCACGCCGCTTTCTTTATATAAAGAAGTTGCAGTATCTTTAATATCATCCGGGAAATCTGTATTGTGCACATTGATGCCGATTCCGATGACAATATGATTCACGTAATCCATTTGGGCATTCATCTCGGTCAAGATTCCTACGATTTTCTTCCCGTTTAATACAATATCATTTGGCCATTTGATTGCAAGCGCATTTTCCGGAAGTTTCGTGCCAAGCACACGTGAAATTGCGCGACTGACTGCAAGTGCTGCCACCAACGTTAGCATGGAGGCATGATTTGGATTGATTTCCGGTCGAATCATCAAACTCATAAAGATGCCTTTGCCGGATGGGGATGACCAGCTTCGCCCACGACGGCCTTTGCCCGCTGTCTGCTCTTCGCTTACCACAAGACTGCCGGACGGATAGCCTTCCTCATCCAACTTCGCAGCACGGATGTTGGTAGAGTCAATGGTATCATAGCTTAATATCCGACAACCCATTTTAAGTTTTTCGCCTGCGATATCTCTGAGTGCACCATTTGAGGATGCATTCGCCGGCGTTTCTGATGATACAGGCCCACAAGCGCTGTGGATTCGCCCTCTCGCAGCAAAAATTTCCTCCGCTGTCATCAAATCCGGAGCCTCTAGCAACCGATATCCCTTTCGGGTCACCGACTCGATGATATAGCCCTCTTCTTTTAGTTGATTAATCACTTTCCACACTGCTGTTCTCGAGACACCGAAATGGTCACATAACTCCTGCCCGGAAACGAACCCTTCAGCCTCATGCAACAGTTGTATCATTTGTTGCTTCATACTTAATTCTACTTATCCGCCTCTTCAGTAGCTCTTCTTTTTATTCGCTGCTGTTTATTCTGCTTTTGCGTTGGCTTTACTACTGGTTTTTTTATGCGGCTTGATGCTGTTTGATGCTATTTTGAATCTATTTTGATTTTGATTTTATTTTGATTCTGTTTTAATTCTTTTTTGATTCTTTTATTAGCTATTATTTTAAAGTCGCATACATGATGGCCTTAATGGAATGCATTCGATTTTCAGCTTCGTCAAATACGACAGAACGCGGTCCTTCAAACACTTCATCTGTAACTTCAAGCTCTGCCAAACCGAATTTCTCATAAACCTGCTTTCCGATTGTAGTATTTAAATCGTGAAATGCCGGGAGACAATGCATAAAAATTGCTGTATCCTTCGCATTCTCAAAAGCCTTTTCGTTGACCTGATATGCTTTCAGATCATTGATTCGCTCAGCCCATACTTCTTCCGGCTCTCCCATGGAAACCCATACATCCGTATAAATCACGTCAGCATCTTTCGTTCCCTCTGCCACATCCTCTGTCAGAGTGATACTTGCTCCGGTTTGTGCTGCAACTTCCTTGCAATAATCCACCAGTTTTTGTTCCGGGAAATATTTTGCATTGGTGCAGGCTACAAAGTGAATACCAAGCTTTGCACAGGTTACCATAAGTGAGTTGCCCATATTATAACGCGCATCACCCATGTATACAAACTTTAATCCTTTTAAAGTTCCAAACTTCTCTCGAATTGTCAACATATCCGCAATCATCTGCGTAGGATGGAACTCGTTTGTCAGTCCGTTCCAAACCGGAACACCTGCATATTTTGCCAATTCTTCCACGATTTCCTGACCGTATCCGCGATATTCAATTCCATCATACATTCGACCAAGTACACGCGCAGTATCGGCAATGCTTTCCTTTTTGCCGATTTGTGAACCGGACGGATCAAGATAAGTAACCTGCATTCCTAAATCATGCGCTGCTACTTCAAATGAGCATCGGGTTCTGGTACTTGTTTTCTCAAAAATCAAGGCAATATTCTTTCCACGCAATTCGTCATGGGCGATGCCTTTCTTTTTCTTTTCTTTTAACTCAGCAGAAAGATCAATTAAATAAGTGATTTCCTCCGGAGTATAATCCATTAGTTTTAAGAAGTTTTTTCCTTTTAAATTCATGATAGTACCTCCCGTAATGCTACTTTTGTCTCTACGATGATTGATTATACTCGTTTTGCATTAAAAATACAACGTTTTCTCATAAATATGCATATTATCACAAAAATTTGTATATTATTTCTAGTTTTATTGGCTATTTATAGTATAAAAAAACTCTCATGGATCTGTCCACGAGAGTTTTATCGATACATTTTTTTGGAACAATCTGCAATTAGTCCCAAATATTATAGAACAACATACCATTGTACTCGACTCCATCATATCCACAGGATACGCCCTGGAATCCAAGTGCTCCATTGGTATTGTCCACACCGGAGAGTGCCGCACGTGCCGCATCAAAACAGCTTTGTGTTGCGCTTCCGTTTGCCATTGCGCGGTCAAGACTTCCTGATCTGGTCGGTCCATACTGACCTGCCTGATAAATAACATCATAAATGCTATTCGGGAATCTACTATCTTTTACACGGCTTACAATAACTGCTCCACAAGCGAGCTGACAATCATAGCCTTGTCCACCGGCTTCACAATAAAGAAGTGATGCAAGTAAGTATAATTCGTCTTCTGTGTAACTGATTCCCTCACCCTGCACAGTATTTGCAGTTTGATAGTTACCGCTCTTGCTGTTATTCTCTGCCGCTTCTGCTGCTTTTGCTGCAGCTTTTGCTTCTTCGATTTCCTTGATTTCTTCAATTGTTAATGCGGTTCCATAATCCATGGCAACTGTTACATAGTCGGCACTAACATAACAGGTTTCATCATCATAAATCACTGCAACCCATCCGGAAATTTCTTTCGCATCCGTATCGACTGTCAGTGAAGCGCCCTCGGATAATTTTTTCACAACATCAGCATCTGTATCCGCTGAGGAACGTACGCGCAAACCATCAACCTTTGAGGTTGCTACTGTCTTATAATTCTCCAAAGCATATGCATATGCTTCAGAGGCATAAATACAGTAATCGTTTGAAACGTATCCCTCTACATTGCCTGATTGAATCAATGTCCATTTGTCACCTTTTTCAACCACTTCCGCCACATCGCCGGATTCCATTTTGCCGACAATTTCTGCATCTGTGGATGCTGACTCACGCACATTTAGTGTAGACTCACCGATATTTGCAATCAGTTTGTTCTGCCACTCAAGTTCTTCTTCGGAGAGTTGCTCCTCAGAAGCTTCAACATCTGTAGAAGTAGCTAGCTCTACTTCTTCCTTTTCTACCGTAACGTTAACTGCTACAACATTATCTAAATCTAAAGATTCTAAATAATCTGTGGCTCCGGCATAAATACCGGCTTCGACTTGCGATTGATTGGAATCCGCATCAACTGCTGTCGTAGTGCCATTGCCATTCATTACGCCTACTACGGTAAGGATACCTGCTAGAACGAGAACAGACGCACTCTCCAGTAATCTCTTGTTTAACATTCTTCCTCTTTCGACTTTCTGTCTATACGACTTTTGTTAGAATTTTAAAATTTTGTTTCAATTGTTACAATTTTGTTACGCGCACATTATAACAAGAGTCTATACATTTGTCAAATTTTTGCAATATTCCGCCGCTGTGCTATAATGCAGTAGTCGAATTTATTCAGTAGAAAGGACTCTTATTTCATTATGAAAAAGATAATTATGACCGGTGGCGGTACCGCCGGACATGTCACACCAAACATCGCATTAATGCCTGCACTTAAGGAAGCCGGATTTGATATTTCTTATGTAGGTTCCTATAACGGAATGGAAAAGGACTTAATCGAAGCCCAAGGTATTCCATACACCGGAATTTCCTCCGGTAAGTTAAGAAGATACTTTGATATCAAAAACTTTTCTGATCCATTTCGTGTGTTAAAAGGTTATTTCCAAGCAAAACGTATTATGAAAAAGGAGAAACCATCCATCGTATTCTCAAAAGGTGGATTTGTATCCGTTCCTGTTGTATTGGCAGCGAAAAAGTGCCATATTCCGGCCATCATCCATGAGTCGGACATTACACCGGGTCTCGCAAACAAGATTGCAATTCGTGGTGCTTCAAAGGTTTGTTGCAACTTCCCGGAGACGTTAAAGTATCTTCCGGAAGGAAAGGCTGTATTGACCGGTTCTCCGATTCGACGTCAGCTTTTTTCCGGCGATGCGGATCGTGCACTGAATTTCTGCGGATTCCCGGATCATGATAAACCTGTGCTTTTAATCATTGGCGGAAGTTCCGGATCAAAAGTAATCAATGACGCCGTTCGTGCGATTGTACCTACTCTTTTAGATTCGTTTTATATTATTCACCTCTGCGGAAAGGGTAATTTAGATGAATCTATGACGAATCTGAAGGGATATGTTCAATTCGAATATATCAGTGAAGAACTTCCTGATTTATTTGCCCTTACTGATTTGGCAATTTCTCGCGCCGGCGCAAATGCCATTTGTGAGCTTCTCGCATTACATAAACCAAATATCCTCATCCCACTTTCTGCCGCAGCAAGTCGCGGAGATCAGATTTTAAATGCAAAATCATTCCGAAAACAGGGATTCTCGTATGTTCTTGAAGAAGAAAATCTGACAGAGGATTCATTAAAAGAGGCAATTGCTGAGGTATATGAAAACAGAGATTCCTACAGAAAATCAATGGCTGACAGCGGTCAAATGGATTCCATCGGTACAATTGTAAATCTTATTCGAGAAATCGCAATTTAATTTCCAAAAAAGGGATTCGAAAATGGACAATCCATTTTCAAATCCCTTTTTATTTCTGAAAAATGCTTATTTATGAATCTTCATCTTCTCACATAATGCTTGCTGTTCATCGGCTGACGGCTCACCCTGACGCCATGTAACCACACCTACATTATTCGCATCCTTGTATCTTGGAATCAAATGCATATGGAAGTGGAACACGGTCTGACCTGCGGTCTCGCCATTATTTTGAACTAAATTATAACCGTCTGCTCCAAGGATAGGTGTCTCAACCTCGATTATATGCTTTGCAAGTTTTGCGACCTTCGCAAGTACTTCCGGGTCAATCTCATAAATGTTTGCATAATGCTGCTTTGGAAGAATTAATGCATGACCTTTCATCGCCGGTGATGCATCCAATATCACATTAAAATCATCATCCTCATAAATGGAATTTGTAGGAATATCTCCATTTGCCAGTTTACAAAAAATACAGTTGTCGTCTCTCATGATATGCTTATGCTCCCTTCTGTTGGTTTCTATTGCTCAAAACGGAAAAATTCATCTAACATTCGAAGAATCTTGAAATCACCCTTTGCCACGATTTCTCCTGTCATAAAGGCTCTTTGGAAGGTCATTCGACCTGCCACAACTTCCTCCATGTTTTTATCGCTTAATTTCACTGATACATCTGCCTCAAATGGCAATCCGTATGAAATATCCAGACTTCCGTCTTCTACTTTAATATTCAGACGATCTTTTTTTCCTTCGATTTCTATCGTATAAGTTGCACTGTAATCCAACTGTGGAACAAATGCTTTGCGGAAGGAATCGATATAAGGTTCGGTTTCATCATTTTTGTTTAACATCTGTTTAAACATAGATGCCAACTCTTCAATGTCTTCCTTTTGCTTTTTCACGTATGTATCGTCGGAAACATATTGTGAAAGTTGCTCGCTCTCCTGCGGCGTCAAATGCAACTCCTGCGTACGCAATACACTCTGACGCACCGCCTGACTGGAGCAAGGCAAGCTTTTCATCTTCTGAGAAATGGTTCGATAAAGATTCTCTGCCTTTTTTTCAATAATTTCCGTATAGCCCGGATTCATTTCAAACGAAATCAAATCTTCAACATATCCGCAAAGGCCTTCGCACTGTAATCCTCCCAGCATTTCCCAGGCTTTTCGAATATCCAGTTCCCCTTCGCGCTCACCGTAGGTGGTAGACATTACAATCGGCTGCATATAAACAGTGCGAATCTTTTCCTTGTCACCGTAAAGCCAGCAAGCATCCAAAAATTGCTGCATATATCCGCCGATTCCCAGCCATTCAATCGTTGTGGCAAGTATAATTCCATCCGCATCCTTAAATGTTTGCGGCAGAGTCGCGATCTCATGCTTGTGCTCATAGATATTGTACCGCGTCACATTCACACGAAGCTCCCGTAACACATCCTCCATCTTATTCAAAACATAAAGAGTTGGATCGTCCAATAATCCACGTCCGCCATAATATACATTAACGTTCATAAAAACCTCTTTTCAGATTGTGTTTTAATCCCTTTTAGTATATAAATTTCTGGGATTAAAAGCAACCTCAGAGGCACTATCCAAATCGATAAATCATATCCGCAAACTGTATTCTGTCTCCTATATTCAACTTATATTTTTCTTTGTTTTGCAACATTTCATCATTGATAAACGTGCCATTTGTCGAATTTAAATCCTCTAAATAATATGCACCATCCTCCTTTATGATCTTCGCATGAATATGGCTAATGGTATCATTTTCGATTCGAATATCCGCATTTCTTCCCTTTCCGATTCGCATCTCTTTGGAACTAATATGAATATCTTCATAATCAGCATCCCCCTCATACTTCAATATTCCTTCGGCTGATTTCCTGGTTGCCGTAATACAAATCGTTGGATAATATTCCGGCTCCGCCTGGACCTCCTCCTCCATATATCTTGCATCGACCAAAAAATCATCCTGAACGCCTTTTCTTTTTTCCCGGAGTTTCACCCTAAAATCCTTTTTGATATCCCTTCTCGAGCTTATTTTTGATTCAGCTTTTGATTCTTCTTTTGATTCTACTTTTGATTCCGCTTTCCAATCGATTTGATTATCTTTTATTTGGTAATCGCCTGTCTTTAACCCAAGAAATTCCATAAATCTTCTGATCCATTTTTTATAGGCTCGCCCGACATTCGAGCTCTGAAGTTTTTGTTTTTGAGTTTGCTTTTTTGTTTGCTTTTTTGTTTGCATATAAACGAAATCTGAATTCGTCTCTTTTTTCTCTGTTTCTTTCTCCGCTTCTATCTCTTCTTTCAACTTACTTTGCCGCTTGTTTTCCAACCACATTCTGATATCCGCAACAGAGCAAGTCTGATTCAGCATCAACTCATACAGCGCGTACACATTTTGCACCTGCTTTGGATCTGCATGATTCGTTTTCACCAACAGAAACTCCATCAACTCACGAAAATGTGCAATCACATCACCTTCTACGCCCGGATACATCATAAATCTGATTTCTCTAGAATTATTGTCTATAAAGATATATTCCGGATCCATTAGTAATGTTTCCGGAGAGATAAGATTTAATTCCAATGTCTCCAATTGATTGCATACTTTGAGCAACAATTTTTCTATAAATCCATAATCGGGTTCTCTAATCTGGCACTTCGTTTCTAAAGATTGAAATCCGGTGATATCATACCAATAGCGCCCTTCCCCGTTATAAAAACACTTCTCCACAGAAATCATTCCGGGTATTTTTTTTCGCAACATCATCTTTTCATCAAACTCTCCTTGATAGGAAGCCGGAATTTTGATAAAGCTTCCTGTCAGATTGCGTTCATATAACACCTCTCTATTAATCATCCAAATAATCTCCTATTGTTTCTTTGATGGCACTGTAGCGATAAAAATTCTTTACTTCCCACATGCCCTCAACTTTTAAATATTCTTGCTTTTCATCGATTTCCTGATACAAATTCACTCCCAATGTACATGCACTTAATATGATTAAAAAAAACAAGGGATAAATAACTGCTGCTTCTACGGTGAGACTGCCGCGTGCCAAATCTTGTTTTGATTCATATTTGCTTTTAAACATGACTTTTATTTTTGTTCTTGTCTTTCTCATAAAATTCTCCCCGCAAGTGTTACCATTGTGCCAAATGTCAAAAAAGGAACAAAAGGAATCTCTTTTTTCCCTTTCTTTCGAAAAAATGTCATCAAGCATAATGCTGTTATTGCCGATAGCATTCCTGCTACAAATACAACCATAATCATTTCGCCAAGATCAAAATATAGCGAAAGCCCAATCATAACCAGTCCATCTCCAATCCCAATTTGTCCCTTTGTTATGCATGAGATTCCTATTGCAAGCAAGCCAATACTGATTCCACACCAATCAAAAAGCACAAAACCATCGCTTTGCAACGCAGCATGTATTTTTAACAGAAGCCCGACGAGCCCCCAGACAATCGTTAATATCAGATATATATTTTTTGATTTCATATCCTTGATTGAGTTGATCAACATCACGGGCAATACTTCTATTAAGATCCAAAGACTATCTTTCATCTCTCACCTCCGGCACATTTCTGACAGGGATATCGATTCCCAACCTCTGATAAATGAACCATATATATAGTCCGTTTCAGTCCGGGACAGTCTGCATCTGTGTGAAATACAGTCCCGTAATCGGTAATATATACTGTTTTATAGCTTGTATTTTCCTCCGCGCAAAGCGAACATGGGTAGTATTTGTGAGCATCTACATTTCTCAAACCCGCTATTTTGCTGTATTCTACAGCTTCTATTGACAAATCCAAATAGCTACAATCCGTACTAGTATGATATGCAGTCCCATAATCCGTGACATAAACATATATATCTTCCTCTGTTTCTGTAGTTTCATCGCCTGTCCACAACTTGCAGGACTGGGTCTGACTCACCTCATATCCCAGTCCCGGAAACAGAGAAAACGGCACTTTTAATGTATAATTAATTTTTAGTTTAATTTCTCCCTCTGACACTTCTGACCCTAGAAAACTAACTTTAGAGGGTCCGCCCGGAAGAAACGCCTCTATACTATCCTCATCCTGCAATCCATATAACCAGTTCGCTTTTGCTGTGAGGATCAATCCCACTTCCGACGAATCAGCAATGGCTGTCGCAGCAGCTTTTCGTCCTGCATATACAAGTGCCGTCTGTACATCTGTCTCAATTGCAAGTATTCGAAAAAACATTAATATGCAAGCCCAAAATGCTGCTACAAAAGGGAATACTACGGCTGCTTCAAGTGTCAATACACCTTTCTTCATGCAGGCACATAAGGGTATCCCATTGAACTTGCATAATGGATGGATGGATTCTGTCACTGTGGCGTGTTGCGAGAAAGATTTTTTTGACGTGACGTGAATCAAAAATGCGAAACAACGAGACACCCTTATGCACCTGCCTTTCTATAAGAATATTTGCTAACTCCTTCTACAAAAAAGTCCCCTTCAAAATCTTTTGTCAAAATATCCATTCCCCAAAAGACGCTGTGATATCGGTACGAAACCGCCAGTCCAGTCTCTATCAAACAATGATCAATGCAAAAATCAGCTCGATTCTCTTGCTCACGCACCGTCGCTTCCATTAAATCCAGCGCCCTTAAAGATCTTTTTTCGGAGCTTTTCAATAGCAATAACGCCAAGAGATACGTCTGGTAATCAAATCCGTTTTCACAATCCTGGCTTATGGTTTCAGTGTCGAATATCGATATTAAATTCGACAAATCGCTAGACCATTGAGCGGAATTCTTTATCAAAGCAATCTTTTTTCCCTGTAATAATGCCCGTACGTCCATCACACTTTCCGCCATGGCCCAAGACGCCAGAATCCCATATTTTATAGGCTCTATCAGCTCCGGCTGAAAGATTGCAATTGCAATACCGGAGGCGATTGCCTCTGCTTCTGAGCATTTTTTCGTATCTGTAAGCAAATATCCAAAATTCGCCAATTCACGAACCCCGATTAACGCAGCAATGGATGCATTTAAATTCGACTGATCCCGTTCAAATCCGCATAAAATGTATTCCAATTCATATTCCATTCCATGTGTTTTGATTGGATTTGTATACGAAGAAAAGTAAGTTGACAAATATGCTTCTGTTGCAATCGTCTGATAAAATCCGGTTGCTATTGTATCTCCGCTTCCGTTTTTTCGCTCTCTCTTCGAAACTGCCTGTGCCAGATCAATGCTTTTCCCTGACACCTTTGTACCGGGTGGAAGCACCATACACATGAGCCCGGTAGCATTGATTTCATCCGCTACATCAAGTGGTGTTTCGCTTTGAGTATTACTTTGATATTGATTTGGATTGCTTAACTTGTATCCAGTCAAAATACGCGGCTTTTGCGTGGTTCCTGATTCTGTTTCTGCTTCTGATTCTGCCGCTTCTATTAAGTCCTGTGCTTCACCCACATATTCATCTAGATCTTCCTCCTTTAATTCTTCAATCCCCTCGCTAAGCTGGCTGATTTGACGATAAAATTCATAGGCAAAATTATTCTCCATATAAGCTGTTGCGGCTGATTGAAATGCTGCACCCTTTTGATCGGTAACGTAGATGTAATGGTCTAATTCCAAATTCTGCACAGTTGCAGTAAAAAATCCTCCCATAGATTCTTCAAGCAAATCCTTTAGATATGTCTCTCTTTGCTCAAAGGAATCTGTTCTAGAATCTCCTGCCTCCACAGCGAGAAAATGATATTCTTCCCAAAGAGTCGGCTCGTAATTTGCAAACAGGGATTCAATCGCTGCATCAGTCTGCATCTTTGCCACTTTTTCCATCTCCCGGAAGCGGCCTGCTTCCAACATTGTGAAAAGCAGACCTGCAACCAACATAAAAGCAAGTACCGATACCAATGTGACACTCCCGGACTTGAGCCTATTTCTATTCATTAAATTTCTCCTGCGCGACTCGAAATCTTTTTGAAAATCGAATTCACAATCGCTGTCAATTGTGTTTTAAAAATTAAGACCAAACCGATTAACACGACCACGATCAGAACCAATTCCACTACTCCAACAGCAGTTTCATCCTTAACAAAATTGTTTAATCCAAACATAATTTCCTCCTTCTATATTGTAAAACTACTCACTGCAGGCATCATAACAATTGCCATTACGATGCACATCATAATCATCATAGGGAAAAGCATTTTTGTGCTTGCTTCTTCTCCCAGTTTCATTGCCAACCGCTTTCGCTCCACAAAAGCGGCTTCGCTCTCATGCTCTAACAATGGAGCCAATGCGCGACTTCCTTTTTCTAAATTTCGAATCAGCAGCCGTGATAATCTCCGATATTCAACTGTTCCGGCCCTTTCTGCCATATTCAAATATACATTTCTCTCCGTTTCTCCATCTGCCATTTCATTGCTTCCTTTTGCGAGAAGTTCATATCCGATTCTCGTTTTTGTGTTCCGCTTCATAGAATATTGAGCGGAAATTTTATTCCATGCAACTTTTACCGGCATTCCTGCACCTACTAAAACCGCCATATTTCCTACGATTTCTGTATAATCCAACTTTAGCTGTCTATTTTTCTTTTCTATTTGCTTTTTTCTTGTCTCTGCCTCAGATAGTGGAATCAAAATTGCTGCCAAAAGTTCAATCAGCAACATTTTCCAACAAGTTAAAGTCGTAAAATGCACACTCCAATCGCGAAAAAACAAAATGATTAAAAGCAATATGCCGATTCCAAAATATATTTTTCGTTTACGTTCAACCACGTCTCCTACACCTCTATTCTTAGAATCTTTTGTGAAAGCCAATATGTGATAGCATATATGGCTGCACAAATGCTCATCGCAATTACACCTCCAATATTGTGGTACAAGGCACTCAAATAGTTTGATGCGGTAATCCTTAAATACAGCAATATGAAAATGGGCATTAAATTCATCACCCTTTGCTCCATCCTTTTTGATGCCACCAATACCTCTATCTCCTTTTGGACTTCTCCCTTTTCTCTTATGATTGCCACTGTGTGCTCGACTGTTTCTGCCAAATTTCCACTGCCTCTTTTCGCATATCCAAAGACTTCCGCAAAATTTAGGATATCCGGTTCGTTCGTCTTTTTGGCAAAATCATAAAGAAGACGCTCCAACGGAATGTTTAATTCCAAAGATCTACACATTCTTTTTAATTCCTCTTCCATATAGCCCGGTCGCTTAGCGTCGCTATGAGCACTCTGAAGTACACTAAGAGATTCTTTCCATGCATTTTCCATTGATAAACCTGCTCTCAAATCACCCTCCACGGCCCCAAGCACGATTAAAAAGTCCTCTCGAAGACCAGCCATATGTTTCTCCTGTTCCCTTTTTCTAAATACTTTTTGAATCGGAATAAACAGGACAGGCGTAATCAGCATTACTCTCCAGGAATCATATAGAAGAAAAGATGCCACTGCTGCTACTGCGATAGAACACAAGATAGCCTGAATAATTACAATTTTTCTATCTGACAAAGTCGCTCTCCTTTCCTCTCAAATATTGTTTTTAAGACAACTTCTCCATTTTCTACGCCCTCGATTTTCGCTATTTCCATCACGCGGCGGCTTCTGTCGTTCATCCGGCTAAGATGTACCAAATAATCAATTCCGGATGCAATTTGGGCGCGAATCGCCGATAAAGGCAAATCCATCCCCATTTTCACCATCATTTCCAGTCTACCGACCATATCTCTGCAAGAATTTGCATGACCGGTGGACATGGATCCGTCATGTCCTGTATTCGCATCTTGACAGCACCTATAACAAGGTGTTTCTAACATCATTTACCTACCCAAAATCCATTCATTCAAGGAGAAATCCCAACCAAACAGTAGAGGTAACAGTCAACTGTTATCTCCGTACTGAGAAGGAGGGATAGATATGATTGATGGAAATTTAGCATTAAAAATAGAGCCTGCTTCAATGCCGGTTCTCATACACGAAAACCATTTGCTTGATGTCATTTGGACTCAAGATGACCATTCTGCAATCGTACAAGCCCTTCAGCAACACGGTTGCCAGTACCTTAAAGGTCGTGAAGAGTACACATTACTAAAAGAAGTGGTGTCACCCAACCTGACGCAAGAATCAAACTTGCGTCAAATCACAGACACCGCAAACCCAGTAAAATCAACGGCTAACCCTAGTGGTGTCATTTCACCCTTATGCGGTGCAATACATGTAAATGACACCGACACCACTTCGTATAAAAAACCATTCCTCGCTCCGCTGGATATACAAAAAGCTGAAAGTATCGCTGATGTAATTCCTTCTTTCAAAGTTATCCAATCTAACAGCATGAGTTTGAACATAGGTTTTGATACTGAATTTCAGGATTACCGTGATGGCTCTGGAAAGAATAGGCGTGTGCTCTCTTTACAAATGACTGTAGCCATTGGAGAAACATTGATAAGGTACTTTTTCCTTGTTGACCCTCGTTTTCAAGAAGTAACTGCCGAAGGTGGTCTTATTCCACTCAAATACTGTCTTGCTGATATTTTGGACGATTTGAAAAAGTGTTACTTCAAAGACTTTCCTCTTATTCGTAAAGAAAAGCTTGTTTATAAGGAAAAACAATGGAAAGACCATGAACCCTTTAAGGTAATTGATTTTAGAAAAATGTCTGACAGCGTTGTTCCAATTACAATCATCTGCCACACCGGTAAAGCTGACATATCCGTGTTTAGACGATCCAAATACGATATCGACCTATTAAGAAAACTCGGAGAAATTCAAGGTGGTTGGATGACTACTGAGTATGTTCACTTAACTGCAACCAATGACAGAAACCGTAATTATTATTGGCTCGTAAATCTTTGCATTAGAGATACCCTGGGCTTAACTCCTGCTGAAAACAAATCTCTAAAAGCCTTAGGTAACGTAATACACCGACCAAAGATAGAGCTTCCAAATAAAGTAATTGAACACATGGCTGCATTTGCTATCAGTAATCCAGTTGAATATTACAAATATGCCATGAATGATTCCGACATTGTTGTTTCCTTCTGTGCTGAACTTTTTCAGTGTAATCATGCTGTACCTATGACTCTTTCGAGTGCAGCTGCATCGTCCATGTACGGAAGTATCAAACAATACTTTGGTGTGAGTAAAAAAGAAGACTATGACCGAATTTATAGGGGGTTAGAAATGTTAGATGAAGGTGTTATCCCATCAAAAGATGAATGTATGAAGTTTTTAAAGGCTACCCGTTATGTTCCTATTCGTGACAATCCTGATGCCAAGCTTGTATCGGAATACTTTGAGGAGGCTTATACAGGTGGTTTTAATGCATCTTTCTATATTGGATGGATAACAGAGCAGACAACGGACTTTGACCTTCAAAACGCTTATCCTACCGCTATGGCAAACATCATTGATATTGATTGGAACGAACACGTTCGAGATCTCCCTCGTGACTATCTACGAATGCAGGATTTAATGAATCCTCTTATTCCAGCTGTTGCTGTTGGAGATTTCGATTTCCCTGACGACTGTTACTGTCCTAACATTCCAGTTCCTGTAAAAGGTGGTATGAAGATTTACCCTCGTCACGGAAGAAACGTTTATATGTCGGGTCCCGATATGTTTCTTGCTTTAAAGCTTGGCGCAAAGATTAAGATTTTCCGTGGTTTTACTTGTCAGATGCTTGAAAAGGACGGAAAGCCTTCTCAATGCCTCGCATATGCAGTTACAAACCTTGTTCAAGACCGTATGTTGGCTAAAAAGATGTATAAAGACAATCCTCTTGTAGAAAAGAGCCTTAAAACAATGGTTAATAGCTGTTACGGAAAAACAGCTCAAAATGTAAGTCCTAAAACACGTTATAACGCCAAGACAATGGGTCGTGTAGATGCAGAGCCTTCTACAGTCACAAGTCCATACCACGCCACATATACTACAGCCCTTGTCAGATGTATGTTAATCGCCTGCATCAACCAGCTTCACGATATGGGATATCACGTTTATTCAGTTACCACTGATGGTTTTATAACGGATGCACCTACTGAGGTTGTTCGTGGATTAGATGCCTATGGTTTTGCTCAGATATTCCAGAATGGTCGCTACGTTCTTAATCAAACACGTGAAAATTGTGAAGCGAATCAGGTTTGGGAGCCAAAGCATTTTAACGACACATTCCTCAACATTACCACACGTGGAAATGTAGCAGTAAACGACAAAGGCGTACTTGCTCACAATTCCTACACCACCGGAGAAATCAAAGACAGTAGAGCTGATAGAGATGCCTATATCATCGCTGTATTAGCACGAGAAGGACGTTTAAAATGCTCCACTAAGGTATGGACAGAGTTTTCGGAAATCGTTGAAAGAAAGCATGATTTCCATGTTACAGAAAGTATTCGTCAGTTATCAATGAACTTTGATTATAAGCGATGCCCTATTGTTGAAACCTCTGTTGATACTCCAGTCCAGTACACCAGTGCCGATGGTCAGTATTCAGTAGATACCGTTATTGCTGAATACGATACAAGACCTTTTAACGATGCCGAAGAGTTTCTGAATTATCGTAACACGATGCAAAACGAAGATTGCGTAAAAGTTACCGCAGACTTGGAGCGTGTAAGGGTTAAATCAACTGTAAAAACCAAAGGTTATATTGGCAAGGATCTTGACCGCAAAATACTTCTATCCATTCTTATGGGTTATCGTTCGGGATTATATCAAATACCAGCCTTAGATGGTTTAAAGCAATCTGATGTTGTTGCAACTGTTAATAGTTGGGGCATTTCACCTATTTCCTTAAACGACTGGAAGAATTGTTCCCGTACCAAACGACAGGAGAATATGCTTCCTCACGAACTTGTCAATGAAACTTTACAAACCATCCTCTCCATATCGTCCTCATAAACTCGGACGAGCGATTTAGCAGAACTGAAATCGGTGCTCTTCGCACCGCTATCAGTTCTTCACAGCAGTTCGATACCTGACCACTACGATACTTTGAACAGTCCACTGGACTGTCCTTCAGTATCTCCGTTTGAAGCAACCTCGACATCAATATGCTTTCCCAAGGGAAACCATATTTCCGTCTCGACTGCTCCATCAGGTATCTCGCTTCTGTGTAAATCGCAAGCCCACTAACTCCCCTATCGCAGACCGCCTAAGCTTCTAAATCTGCTTCGGGTAGTTAGGCAAGTTTCGCATTGTGGCAAGCCACAACGCACCGGTAGAGAAATGCTTTCGCATTTTCTACCTAAACTTGCCAGTGGGCTTTGCCCCCTTGGAACCCCTAGCAAGGTTTATTCAACCTCTGCACACCGAAGCCCGACCGCCTGACATCCGACAACGAAAATCATCCACTGGATAATTTTCTTATGTCTCCGTCAGACCATCTAAGGGTTTCACCCTTGCATCCCACCAAAGAGATTGCATCCCTTTGGAATCCTGCTAATAACAGCAATTACTTTTTAAATATTACACCCTATGTATCAAATCAAAGAAAGGAGTAGAAACAAATGCAAAAAGTAAAACGAAAACGCAACATAGCTGTCACTGTACGTATGAATAAAACAGAGTACGCTGACTTCCAAAATAAGGTCGAAGAATCAGGACTTACACAGCAAGCCTATATCATCAGTGCCGTTCGTGGTGCTACCATTACACCCTCAGATGAAATTGCTGTCCTTAAAGACATCAGTAAAACCTTTGCTGATTTTGAAAAACAAGTTCGTGGTCTTGGAACTAATATCAATCAGATGGCTCACGTCGCAAATGGACAAGGCGCGTTGCCTACGGAAAATTCTTTATCCGTATTATCAGATCAAGTTTCTATTATGCGAAAGGAGAGTGAAGAAATATGGCAATCAATAAGGTCGTCAATAAATCAACAAAAAGTCACGGAGCAATGAGAAACGTAATCGAATATGTACTTCGTGATGACAAAGTAAAAGAAGGTTTTGTCGAGATTACCGGTCCTTATTCTGCCAGCACCATAAACTACGATGATGTCTATAAAACATGGATAAATGAAAAGAAACTATGGGATAAGGATTCAGGAAGAATGTATTCACATAATATCATTTCTTTCCACAAAGATGAGCCCATAACTCCAGCACAGGTTCTTGAAATTGGAAAAGATTTTGCTAACCAATTCTTTTCTGGACATCAATGTGTTATCAGCGTTCATCAAGATAAAGGTCATCTTCATTGTCATATTGTAACCAATAGTGTGTCCTATATTGATGGGTTAAAGCTACATCAAACCAAACACGATTTAGAAAAGCAAAAGGAGTTTACTAATTCTCTTTGTCTTGAACGTGGCTTCTCTATAGCCGTAAAAGGACATCATTTCGATGGATCCAAAATGGAAGTTGGTGAAATCACAGCATGGAGCAAAGATAAATATAACCTTCTAGTCAACGACTCCAAAAAGAGTTTTGTAGCTGATTGTGCAATAGCTCTATTGGATGTCATTCCTCAATCTACTAACCGTGAAGAATTTATAGATGGCATGGAAGAACGAGGTTGGTCAGTTCAATGGGAAGACTCTAGAAAACATATTGTTTTTCAAAATCAAAACGGTGATAAAGTCCGTGATAGCAACTTAGAAAAAACCTTTTCAGGTATGGAAGTAAACAAGGAGGTATTATTAAATGAATTTACGAGACAGAATGAACTCCGACTCGCAAAACTCAAAGCAGATAGAGACAAAGAGCGAGCCGAAGCAGAACTTAAACAATACTACAAAGAACTCGAATCCGCAGCTGCAGGACTCGATACTGCAAAAGCAATCAGAAACGATACAGCAATTGCAGAAGGAATTGAACGAGACTTCGAGAGAACTGAACTTACTGAAGAAGCAGGGCAGACCTCAGGATCAAGAAAAGATACAGAATCTCTCATCCGAGAAATCAGAACTGACATCAGCGATAACCAGTCTAAGAACAGAGTTGTTCGAGACACAGAGAATAAATCAATTGCTTACGATGAACAATCGCGCTCTCGTGAAGCAGAACGACGACTTGAGGAACAACAACGGGCTGAAATTGAGGAACGAACAAGTCGAGCTTATGGAAGATCTAGAGGACACTCAGGCTTTGAACGATAGACTTCGTGAGATGGTTAACAAATCATCTGTTGACGCAGTTGATAAAGCTAATGCTGAACGAAAGCAAACTCTCCGTGACTGTGAAAAGAAAATAAAAGAGATTAAATCTCAATCTATTCACGAAACCTATGAAGCTCATGAAAAACAGCGACTGGCAGAATCAGAAGCCAAAGCCGCGAAAGAAACACTTAAAAGAAAGACAAGCCTCTATTTGGGGCTACTCGCCTTCACATTGCTATGTTGCGGTATTATGAATGAGCAAGTGCGTACTGACTTCGTTGACTTAATAATTGTAGTAGCATCCTCAATTGCAGACTTTATAGCAATCTATGTTCCATGGCTTTCGAGTTTCTCTAATAAAATGGAATGGTATTGGGCATGGTTGCTTAGAATCTCTATTACAGCACTGATCTTAGCTGGATGTTTTGGAATTGGTGCTGGCATTGTAGCTATCTATCACAAGTACAAAGAGCGCTGGTGTACACTATCTTTCAAAGTTCTTATTGGTTCACTTGCCGTTATCACGGTATTTGCCGAACCAATACGATATTTCATCCCCATCAATCTGATACCTCTCTTCATCGGAATTCAGATTATATACCTATTTATATTGTGGTATTTCGACGGATATTATGCCAACAGATATCGCAAAGAAGAATGGGAACGGATACAACATCAATAACTAAAATAGTGGTGGCTCATACGACCACCACTATTTCTATAGAATCTATCCTTTATAAACATGATCCCTATGATATTTCATATATTCCTTTGTCTTTCCATTCAAAGAAATTTTCATTTCCTCGTTAACATTAAAAAAAACTTTATCAACATCTCCAAGTTTTTTAGATATCATAATCGAGCCATTATTATCAAATGATACATACCCAGAATCAAATAACTTATCATGATTAGGACAGAGTAATAATCCATTATCAAAATCCAATTTTTCATCAGCTTCTGACACGCTCCAAGGCTTGATATGACTTGCAATTAGAAAATCTTCAGAAGAAACACCACACAAACAGCAGTGCTTATATTTTCTAATCAATCCACGCCTATAAGTGCTTTGATTCACTCTTACTTTCGTTAATGCTATTCTTTCTTCACCCTGAATACCTTGATTATTTAAATCATCATCTATACTCTCCGCTATATTTACGGCTTCTTTCTTAAAGCTTTGTTCATCTTTGATATTCTCAATTACTTCATGTGAATATAACTCAAATTTTCCATTTTCCCACCGGCCTACTATATATGGTTCGACATCAGCATCACTTGGATATCGCCAAACATCTCCCGTAAATGAATAATGCTCTCCAAGTAGTCTATATAAACCATCATTGTATTCAAAAAGCCTGTCTTTATTTTCAAAATCTGCCAGGCCAATATTATATCGATTATAACAATAATCCGATGGAAGTAAGCTGCTATACTTAATATTATCGGTATAACATGAGTTCACGAAGTCAACAACCTCTCTACGACTCATCCACGTTTCATATCCATTTTCATAAACATATTCATTCACAGCCTTAATTATTTTTTCTCGAATTGTCAATATACCATCTCCAATCACATAAGCCCTATTCATTACTAATAATGCTATTTAGCAATGGTTCCATTTGCTCAATTAGATTAACAACTAACGCATTACCCATCATAAATCGTCTCTTATTAACAGGCATTTCAACTATTTCGCCATTAACTAATGAATATTTTGTATGATCAGTTGGAAATCCTTGTATCCTTTCTGTTTCTGTAGGAGTTAAAAGTCTTATCTTTCCAGTCCTTTTATCCTTCACAATATGTGTAGTTCTGCTAAAACTACCTTCAGACGTTAACATGGTTCGTGCTGGTTTGTCCGCTGCATCAATCATAGGAATTGCGCCTTCTGAGAAGATATATTCATGCCCATTAGATGCCTTTCTAGGAAGCTTTTTGGCGCCTTTTAAATACTGCCAAGTCTGTCTTTGTTCCTTTGGTAACTTTCCATGCGATTCATCACTATGCGTAATATCAGGATAGGTATAATACAGCTTTTCCTCTGGGATAAAATACTTCTCATCTACATCGCCCTGTTCCATGATATCCCCCAAAGTTATTTGCTTTCCATCATAATCCGGAATTGTTTTTACTGTATAAATCACGCCATCCAGCATTACTCCACTATTTTCAAATGAAAAGCTAAAATGCTCAGATAGTTCTCCAATCCCAAGTGGTAATTTCTCTATCTTGATTTTTTTCCCATCAATAGCCATTATTGGAAATGTCTTTGCAAAAAAGCCTTCTGAATTAATCAATTTAGTTATACTCTGACGATGTAATTCATCTCCATACTGAGAAATGTAATTGATTCTATTAATTACACTCTTTGCATATTTCAACTCATTTTTATATGCAAAAATAAATGTTCTACGTCTTCTTTGCTGAAAGCCATACTCTGCAGCATTTATTACTCTCCACTCTACAGTATAACCTTCATCTCTAAAACAAGCCAAAATTATTCCGAAGTCTCTACCTCTTTGACTTGCTGGTGATTTTAGCAGTCTATCTACATTTTCCAATAACACGAATGGTGGTTTCTTCGCTTCTAAAGTCTCTCTAATAGACCACCACAGCACACCTTTCTTGCCTTCTAAGCCTTTTGAAGTTGCTAAAGATGATGCTACCGAATAATCCTGACATGGAAATCCACCAACAAGTAAATTAAAGTTAGGAAGCGTTGTCTTATCAACTTCCTCAACATTATAATTTGTAGTATCTTTTCCATCATTGTCTAAACAGGTTCCAAAATTATATACATAGCAGTCATGCGCCCACTGTGTTTTTTTATCAGCTGGCTCCCATTGTGAAAACCAAACCGTTTTCCAATTTTTATCTTTTTCTTTTATATCATCACCAGAATGTATATGATTTAGCCCACATCTAAATCCACCTACTCCTGCAAAAAGTTCACATACCGTTTTTTCCATTATTCTCACAGCTCCTTTACTTTTAAATTATAGCAACAACCCTGATGAAGATCAACACTTATATAAATTTTTGCTGTGATAAGATTTCTACGATTTCATCACCTCTAATCCACAGATTTTGCCTATACATACGAATACCATTCACACATTCTTTTTTATCTGATGAATTAGAACCTGTACCTCTAACAAAAATAATACCTTCTGAACTTTTAGGGAAATTAGGAGCACCCTTTATTTCACCAGTCGGATTAATTATAGGTGTTCCATCTTTTTTTAAATCCGGTACAAATTCAAGTTTATCTTCAGAAATCAACTCTCGTATTTTTTCCCATACCGGTTTTACATTTTTATATATGAATTCCTCGCTAAAACGGACTCTTTTAAACCCAAGGAACTGATTATTTCCGTAATCAACTTTTACTTCTTTACCTTTTGCTGAACTAGCAACCTCTGTTTCCTTTACTATGAAGAACAAAAATGTATTATCATGATAATAATGGTAAAAATCAGAATCCTCAAAGTCTTTTTCTTCCATAACTTCACTAAAATTAATAGGGCACATTTTTGTGTCTTCTGTTCTACCATCCTTTGCTGATAACGCTATGCTATAACCAGTAATTCCGAATGCTTCAAACATTTCGACTTTACTCATTTTTTTGGAGTTACCACCAAACATCCTTACAATCAATTGCTCTGCCATTTGCTTAGTGATACGCTTGGTATCTAATCCTAATTCATACGCAATTGCTCTAACAGACTGTGCCGCATACATTTCTTTCAGACTATGAAGCTTAATATCTAACTGCTCATAAGAAACATACTCATCCGATAAAGACTCTAATTTCTGAGCAAAATGTTTTTTTACAATTACTGCAAAATACGCTCTTTTTATTCGAAATCTTGGTGGATGAGGATATTTAGGCGCAGTATCCAAAACCACTAACTGAGGATTAATTTCAGTCGATAGTAAAGGATATCCTTTTTCAGGTTCGTCATATGTATTCTGCACTTTTCTTAAAAAATCTCTTACAATTCTCCAATCATTTTCAAACCTTGCCCTATCAAGATCTGATGGCATATAAAACTGATGTGACAGAACCGTAAATTTTGAATATCCAAGAGCATTTACAGTCACTGGACTGTTATAGTGATAATACACAAACAGAATGCTCTGCAATTTATGCCAAAGTGTGGACTTATCAAAATAATCCTCATCAACTATTTTGTTAATTGATACAGCTGTTATTGTTACTGGTTCTTTAGGAGTAAACTCACCTTTATTCTTCTTATCTACACGAAGCCCCGTCGTTTTAAGCTCAATCTGTTTTCCATCTACAATTAAATCTGGTTCTTGCCTTGAATTTTGTTTCATACCAAGAATAGATTGCTCTACAACATCCCCAGCTATTCCTGTAATCTTCGGATTATTAAAAGCCTTCGCAAAAACATTCATTCTATCTAGAAACTCAAATGTTTTCCCTTGGCAATAATCAAAAACAGCCTCTAATTCTTTTCTAGTAAATTCATTGCTATTATGTTTATCCTTTGCGAAAAGAACATACTCAGCATCATTCATCTTTAAACTCATCCACCCTTTTATTCATTATCTAACCGCTTCATCAATTCCTTAAATTTCTCATTATCCTCATGTATTTCATCCATACGATTCATTAGATGCTCATTGTATTTTCTATCAGCATTCATCGCCGTTCCACTTGGATAAGTCCATTCAAACATATTGTAGTCAAATATCTTTTTCTTACGTTCTTCATCAGTAAGATTCGGCATAGCTTCATCCAATTCGTGTCGAACCTCATACCACTTACTTAGATAGCTATTCATCCCGTCAAATCTACCATCTCCAAATTGCAGATAATAGCAACCATCCTTTTTCACAACTTTCATATCTAGTTTTTCTTCCATCTGAAAAAGGGCATGCATTGCTCCAACATAGCTTTCTGTTATTGGATCCATAAGCGCAATAGTTTCAACACCTAAAGCTGCTGCGATTTTCTTTAATAAAGGAATCTTTGGCTTACGCTTTCCATTTTCATATTGCTGAACTCGATTTTGGTCAAGCCCAACTAATGCACCTAGCTCCGCCCTGCTCATCTCTCGGGTTTCTCTTATTTTCTTTATTCTTTCACCTACACGTGCTCCAGATCTGTCCTCATTTATATCAGCAAAATCTTCGCCACCGAGCATACTCATAAAAATAGCCATAAGACGCCTCACTTTCTTATCAAATTACCTTTAAATCATACCACGATAATGCTCTTTTATAAACAAAAAAGTTACTTTAGACGTTCTTTTTAATAAAATAGAGCAAATTTGTTCTTGCATAAAACATTTTTGTGTGCTAATATGCTCTTAAAGAAAACAAATTTGTTCTAAACAGAACTTTTAGGTTTTTAAAATTCAAAATGATACAAAAAGATTCAGGAGGACAAAAATGGAGGAATTATTAAAAGATTATCCAGCAGTATTAAGCATTTCTGAAGTAGCTGAGATTCTAAATATAACCCCAGCTACCGTAAGAAGACACATCAAAAATAATGACCTTCCCCATATTAAGGTAGGAAGACTTGTTAGAATCCCAAAAGATTCTTTAATCTCTTACCTTCATGGTGAACAGGTCGGAAAGGAGATTGCGGTATGAATGAAAAGAAAAACATCTCTCTAGAGCTCTTACTCTTAAATGATTTACTTCAATCCAAGGTAATCGACAAAACCATTTACGATAAAGCAGCTCAGAAAATTCTGAACGCCGACAAAGAAAAACAGGCGGCATAACTATAACAGTTCTATTGAACTCGGTGTTTCCCGAATTATCGGACGTCATCGTTAAAAGAATAGCTTATTTGAGGTATGCAAAAATGAAAAGCAGAAACCGACAAAGATTAAATCGCAGAATCAAGCAAGAAATGTTAGACCTTAGGGATTCTTGCGGAGTAAAAGATCCAACACCGTATGAAGCGGTCAATGAAATGATAAAGGAGTTACGATCAGATTATGAGAAAAAAGGCAGCAATATATCACTTTACAAATGAAAGTAAACAAAGACCCAAAATCTATAAAGACCAGTTAAAAGCATTAGAAGAATATGCGGTCTCTATGGGTTTTGAAGTTGTTGATATTTATTGTGATATGAGCCTTAAGAAGTTTGAGCGTACTGAATACGACCGCTTCATTGAGTGTTGTGAGAAATATGATGTCCTTGTTACAAAGGATTTTTACCACATAGCAAAAAACACTGGCAGATTCATGAACGACCTGCTGATGTTACGTGAAAAAGGATTACAAATTTATTCGATTGAAAACGGATGCTTTATTTGGGATGAAGCACCTTTTAACAAACCTCTTCGTGTAGCAACCTACACCTGTCACTTTGGAACACCAAACGAAATGAAAGAGGTTATTCCGGTAAAGAATGATATCTTTACCCTATTTACAAAGAAGAAAACAAAATGGACTGTTGTTGACCAGTATTTTGATGAAAGCCTTCATCAGAAGGATGGAGAGCAAGTTCAACTTATGGAGCTAATAAAAAACAGAGACAAATACGATTTGCTCCTAGTTCATAACTTAAATGATGTGCATTGGCGAACAGCTAACTTTTGCAAAATACGAGAACAACTTCATTTAGACATATATTCGCTACAAGAAGGATTTTTAAAATATCGTAAGGAGATTGATATATGACATTAGCACAAGAAATTAGAGAAAAACTTAATAATGGTTCCACTGATAATATCAGAGCCGTTATATATGCAAGAGTATCAACTGATAACGAAGGACAAAAGGAATCATGCTCTAATCAGGTCTATCTTGCAAAAAAATATATTGAAGAGCATCCAAACATCCAGCTTATTGAAACATACGTAGATGATGGTATCTCTGGTAAAAATGATTTTACCAGACCACAGTATAATGAAATGCTTCAAAAACTTTCTGATGATGGTTTTGACCTTATTCTTACTAAGGCATTATCACGTCTTAATCGTGACGAACTTAACTCACTTGTACTTAACAGAATGTTATTAGATCACAACGCAACTGTTCTTACTCTTGAAGATAGACAAGTTCATGACTTTGAAGATATGAACTCTGGTCTATTTCACAGTATTAAATATGCTATGGATGCTCAGTTTGTTAAACAGCAAAGCATAAATGGTAAAAAAACGCAGGAACTCCGTTGTGAGCGAAAAGAATTATCTGCCAAAGACTGCTCTTTCGGTTATGACTGGCATCGTGAAGATAAGACAATCACCATCAATCAAGAACAAGCTGCTATTGTTCGCAGAATTTTTGAGGACTTTGTTTATCGTAACGGCACTCCTGCTTCCATACAGCGTGCCCTAAATAACGAAGGTATTAGTATATGTAGCCGATCTGTATCAAACATAATCAAAGACGAGCGTTATATTGGTAAATTTTATATCAACAAACGTACCACTAAACTCGGTACCGGACGCACAAAATCAAAACGTATCCAGTTACCAAAAGAAAACTGGGTACTTTGTGAACGCCCTGACCTTCAGATTGTTGATACAGACCTTTTCGAGCTGGCACAGAGAATACACCATTCCAGAATCACTATTTACGAGAAGCCTGACAAAAAGACTGTTCAGGCTCATTTTCAGGGAATGCACCTCTATGCTAGCAAAATTTTTTGCCCAGTTTGTGGCAAGCCATATCATTTTGGATATGCAGACCGTAAAAAGACAAAGCCAGTCTACAGAATCAAAAATCATCAGGACTGTCCTAATCCTATACGTAGTATTTATGAGGATGATTTGCAAGAAGTAACTCGAATAGCATTAAAACATGTTATTGAGCAACAAAGCCATGTTCTTTCATCCCTAGAAACTGTACTTATTGAGTGTGTGGAGGCTACACAAAACAACGGAGAAGAAATCAGTAATCTAAAAAAGCAAAAGGCATCTAAGGAAAAGAAGATAAACAGCTTAATTGATGCTCTTATGGACGACGGGCTTACGGATGCTGCTAAGGAGAAGGTTAAGTCTAAGCTGAATACAATTACCGAAGAAATCAATAATCTTACTACCATCATTGAGGACAAAGAATCCAATAAATTAAGTTTTTCCTATGTGGATGATAAGATTGCCGAAATCAAAAAGGCTATTGCAGAGCTGAAGAACTTTACAACTATAGACCGTGACCGCATCCAAAATTATATTGACAGAATCGACCTACCACCTAACGGTGATATAGATATAACCCTTAAATCAGGGCAAATAATAACACTTAAACAACAAACAGAGGATTTCTCAGATGGAAATAGTGTAGGCAAGATGGGAATACAAGATGTCCTGTATTCATAGCTTGCAACATATCGAAGGCTTCTCCTCCTCGACACTCACCTACTATGATTCGATCCGGTCTCATCCTGAGTGCAGTTTTGATCAAATCGCGGATGGTAATGGGCTCAACCTGACGATTATTTGCACCTCTTGTCTCCATCCGTACCAGATTCTTAATGCCCTTAAGCTGTAATTCTGCCGAATCTTCTATGGTTATAACACGTTCATCAGATGGTATATATTCAGACAGGGCATTTAGGAAGGTGGTTTTTCCGGATCCGGTTCCACCTGTCACAAAAATACTTCGCCCTGCCTGCACCATAATCCGTAAGAACTCAGCCGCTTCCTCAGATATGGACCCTAATTCTATAAGACGTGCCATAGACATTGGCTCCTTTGGAAATTTTCTGATGGTTAGAGTGGTGCCATTTATTGCTACGGGAGAGAGCACCACATTAACACGTGAACCATCATCCAACCTGGAATCCACAATGGGAGAGGCTAAGTTTACTGAACGGTTATGATTTCCCACAATACGCTGTACTACATCCTGAAGTTTCTCCTCAGATTCGAATTTACGGTCCCATTGATAGATTGCGCCGCCACGCTCATAAAAAATATGATTTGGACCATTCACCATAATTTCGGTTACGTCCTCGTCTTCCACCAATTCCTGAATAATATCCAGACGACGCAATCCGTTAAATACAGCGTTTTCCACAAACACACGCTCTTTCAGGGATACCGAGCGTATTCCTATTATTGCCCGCGTTGCTTTCGTAATCATCACGCGTACTTCTTCATCTGATATGTCGCGCGATAAATCCATCTCGCTTAAGACCTGCTTTTGAACTGCACGAATGATTTCATCCACTAACGGCCTCCCTCATGGAGAGTTTGCGGATGTCATCCCCAAATGCATCCCATCTCCATTGTTCCACCAGTGTTTCACAACTCATTGCAGAGCCTGTTATGATTGGAAGCTCGATTTTGCATAAACGCTCTCTTAAATATCCGTAGCCACGGCGATTAAGTTCCTCATTAAATTCCGCATCCCGCCAATGCCCTAATCCGCCTTTTCTTTGCATCATATAAATGGATGAACACTGGTTCATCAAATCAAAGAAACCCTGAAAACGAGGTCCGAAATTCACAAGAATTACTGTATAATCCATATAGTTTTTGATATAAGAAATCATCGTTTCATAAAGATTTCCATCAGCTTCTGTTAAAATTTCGGTATTCTCCACCGGATAAATAAAATCAATATTCCCGTATCTTCCGATTGTCTCGCGCACCGCTTCCGTCTGCATTTGATTCGTTTTTGCCAGAAGCATCAAGTCCTCGAGTCCCGGATGGTTCTCACTATTTCTGATTTCCGCACATCCGCTGTTTTCCTGCAAATCCAGCACAAGGACTTTTTCGGTCTCTGATAGTATTTCTCCCAGCGTCAATGAGAATGGTAGCTGAAACTCGCTTCCGCACAACCCATAGATTCCAAACAAAGCTGTCTTCTTCCCAAGTTCTCCTGTTTCTCTGATTTCTGTAATTTCCCGTCCAATATGAGAGAGAATCTCATCCATGGTTGTGGCAATATTTCCGTACTTATCCAATTCTGTCAATCCCATCCCCTCACCAATCGTTTCATTTTCTATTTCTGTATCTTCGCTGTCTTTCAACCAAAATACCGGGCAATTTCTTCCCTGAATTTGTTGTATCTCTTCCAAAAATTCGCTGCAGATTCCTTCCACCAGAAATGCATCCAGATTCTGGTTTTCCTTTAATATTTCTGCAAGCTTTGAGTATATATGCAAGCTGACTTTGTTATGATAGCGATTCATCAAAATGGCGCAAAATCGCTTTCCGTATTCCTGATCTTCCATATAAATTCCAAGAGAAGCTTTTCCCATTGTTTTCTCCTTCTTCCCGCATTTTTACATCATTTCAATTAGCATTAGCATATAAGTTCCAATCCCGATACATACGGAAAAGGGTATGGTTATATCTGAACGATCCGGAGAAAATGATTGATAATCCGTCACCTTTCCCTGCATCAGATTCCATATATATCCCACGCCTGCATACATGTTTCGCATGAGCGACTTTTCTTGCAATAAGCGTGCAACAGACCAGACCCCTCCAAGCAAAAATGCTAAGAGTGTCACCTTTCCCGCAAATATCATTCCTGTAAATCCACTTATAACGGATAATAATTTGATATCTCCTGCTCCAATTACTCCAATTAAGTACAAGAGATAAAGTATGATGACCGGTGTGGACAGGTCGATTACAACCTGTAGAATTGCACTAAACGTCCGGCTCCCCAAGGCCTTCGCTATGCAAATGATGTAGGCAACAACGATCAACCGGTTACTGATTCGTCTGCCGTAGATATCTGATATCATCGCAATCAATACGATTGTCGCGAGCATCAGCTTTGATGCAATCTCTATTGCATGCTCCGTTCACATCACCTCCTGTTTTGTGTGTGAATCGAATCTTACAACCGCAATTTGCAAATGTCTAGTCAAAATCAAAATTTCACAAAATCTTTGTTTCTTCTTTCCAAAAATAATTTTTTTTATTTGTAAGTTTGCCACAAAATCAAAAAAGGATTCTTCTATGCGAAGAATCCTCTTGATGCTGAGTAATCATAATTTTCATTTAAAGTTCCATTTCCATAAGTAATGCCGGCATACACATTCTGTGTGTTTTGCATCATCTTAGCAGAATTATCCGTCTTTGCAACTTCCACAAAGGACTCTCGTAATTTTCCCATCAGACGGTCTGATTCTTTTAAATAATCGATATTATCCTCGGAAAGTGCGCGATATACCAGACGCTTACAATACTGATAGATTGCTTTTAAATTTTCCGAGATTTCATATTTCATGTCCAGTGCGCGGATAAGTTCGTTTTGCACGTCTACTGCTAAACGAAGCGATTCTTTATAGCCACGGCGATCGCCGACTGCTTTTTGCTTTACCGCACATTCGGTATGCGCAAAATAAATGTCAAAAATGACTACAACCAATTCGGTTTTGTTACTTTGACTGATGCGCCGAGTGAAGGTTCGTTTTAATTCCTGATCCATTCAGTGCCTCCTTATGATAACAAAGACAAAACCTGTTGCGGAATTTCATTTGCCTGTGAAAGCACTGAAATTGCAGCCTGTTCAAGCACATTCTGCTGTGTATATTCTGCCATTTCCTCAGCCATATCCGTATCCATTAAGGTTGAGTAAGCAGAAGTCATGTTTTCATTTGTTGCCGATAATGAGTTTTCAGTATACTCCAGACGATTCTGATAAGCACCAATCTTTGCACGCACATCGTTGATATATGCGATTGCGTCATCCATGGTTCTCATAGCATCTTCCGGTCCTTTGTATACAGTTACATCTATGGTATCAAGATACATACTTTCGCTTGAAACTTCCGGAATTCGTACATCAATTGTTTGATATTCGTTTGCTCCGGTTTGAATCACCATTCGTCCAACATCGCTGACTTCTAAAGAAATGATTCCGTCAGATGTGATGGTGTTTCCATCTTTTGTATATTCTTCACCTGCATAGTGAGCTCCGTCGCTCAATAGAAAATCGATGGAGAAGCCACCCTGATCTGTGATGTGGATTCGATTTCCCTCGGCAGTGATGGTTGTGGTTTCGCTCAATCCTTCACCCTTATTTACAACGGCATCCGTTCCTGTAAATGTCTTGCTGTAGGTCTGGGTTGTCTCATCATAAGACCATGTCGCATCGTTATTTACGCCTAATGCTGTTGCAATATTTTCAGGATAAGTAATTGTCAATTCCTGTGCTGAGCCGCTTAATCTGGAATGAAATGTCAATTCATTGGAATTTTCTTCCGTTAAAATACCACCTGCTGCTTCGATGGCATCACGCATTTCTTTGATATATTCTTCTGAATTTTCATTTGTTTTTACACCGACTTCCACGCCGTTGATGCTGATAACTCCATCTACTCCCAGTGCTGTCAAATCCGGAATTGTGGTTTCAGCATAAGTGCTTTGCGCTTCTACTTCTACCTCGTAAATTCCCATTGGAACCTGATCTGAGATATTGATTCTGGATGCATCCTTCGGAGTTGCATATACTCTTGTATCCGATGAGCCATCCAACAGTACCTTTGTATTGTACTCGGTGTCTTCTGAAATTCGATCCACTTCTTTTACCAGCTGATCAATTTCTGCCTGAATACTTTCCCGATCGGATTCGGAGTTTGTTCCGTTTGCAGCCTGTACAGACAGTTCACGCATTCTCTGAAGAATACTGGTTGTTTCATTTAACGCTCCGTCTGCAATCTGCATAACACTAATGGCATCGGTTGTATTGGATTCCGACTGATCCAAGCCACGAATTTGTGCACGCATTTTATTAGAAATCGCCATTCCTGATGGGTTATCACCAGGCGCATTAATCTTCAAACCACTGGAAAGTCGTTCCATGGAAGATGTAAGTTTTCTCTCTGTACGAAGTAACTGTTTATTTGTAATAACAGCTGACATGTTTCTATTAATCTTCATAAGTACATTCCACCTTTCATGCTTTTTATATCGACTGAATCAGCCTTTTTCTTAACCTCATTTTGAACCTTTCGTTTGTTGCTGTCGTTTGTTGCAATTATCTGCAAAAGGTATTATAATTGGAATCGCGCAACTTCAAATTAATAAAGGAGGAACTACTCATGGCAACAATTACAAAAGAGACTATGATCGGTGAGCTTCTTCAGATTGATGAAGATATCGCACCAGTACTTTTAAATATCGGAATGCATTGTCTTGGATGCCCATCTTCTCAGATGGAAACCATCGAAGAAGCAGCTATGGTTCACGGAATCGATCCGGACGCCCTTGTTGAGAGCATTAACGAATTTGTAGAGAAGGATCTTGCAGCAAAGAAAGCAGCTGCGAACTAATCCTTTTTTCGTAAGATAAAAAATAGCCCTAAGCGTTTGCTTAGGGCATTTTTGTGTCTTTGCATATCTTTCTTAATTCAGCTGATATAAAGTCTCAATGGCATGATGATCCACAATTACATATCCATGCTCGTGGAAAAATGCATCGCTTGCCTTTGAGTAATTCTGCTGTGTGGCATACTCTGATGCGATATTGCATACTTTATTAAACTCTTCCGGGGTATGATTCCCTTTATGAAGTGTTAAATAATACTTTTCATTTGACGGATTCTTGAACAGCGAGCTATCTGCATGATAGAAACCATAAAGTATCTTAGATAGGCGCTCTGCCTGTTCTAACCGAGTAAAGACAAACAAACGCGCAAAATCCTTTAATTCTACGCTTGTTTCCTTCCTCTTTTCCGTTTCTATGTTTTCTGCGTTTTCTGTTTTTTCTGTTTTCTCAGATTCTTCTTTGCTAACCTTTTCGTATGCTTGTTTGAAAAGGTCTACGATGTCTGACGCTCCCGGTTTCGGCATTTTGTCGCCACTTGGCAAGAAATTGCCCAACAGATCCGGATCCGGGTCCGAAAATCTTGAAAAACGGGTATCCAATTCCTCCGGATATTCAACCTTTGTGATAACCAATATAATCGTGTCTGCAGATACCGGAATTGCTTCCACCATGAGTGGAATATCCTCTGCATTGAATCCCAATTCGGTGTTTGCCTTGCTGATCATATCTTTGAACAACTCGCGTGCTTTATCGGAGCCGTATGCCAATTCACTCAATCTTATTTGGCGATCTGCAAGATCTTCTTTTGTCAGTGTGCATCGAATCTGATTGTCATTTAATTTCTCAATCTTCATTCAATCACCTCTTTTTGAGTAGTCTTATTATAATCAAACTATCCTCTGATGTAAAGCGATAAACCTATTAAATATTTCTAAAATTCAGACTTTTTGCGATAGCGGATGGTCTTTTTGTACTATTTTTAACAAAACTACTTGCAGACTAAAAATTTATGTGTTATATCTTTTTTCACAAGATATTCGTTTTCGGAAAGGAATCCAAAACGATTAATAAGTTTTTATCTTTGTCTGATAAGTACGCTTGTATCCGTCCCCTCGGGTCCGGTGAAAGCGCCAATGTGTTTTTGATCAGACATCTCTACCTGGATGCAGAATATGCAATGAAAGTCTCCCCCAAAGACGAAGGTTCTGCACAAAGGATTTTGGAGGAAGGCAAGTTCCTGAAATCCTTGAATCATCCCGGAATTCCCAGAATATACGATTATTTTGAAGATGATGATTATGTATATCTGGTTGAAGAATTTCTAGATGGTGAATCGATTTCTGAGTTATTCCTTCATCAACCGGTTATTTCCTTAAAGAATTTTTATTCATATGCGTTGCAGTTATGCGATATCTTTATCTATCTGCATAAGTGTTCTTCAGATTTTTGTTATCAGGACCTGAAGCCGGAACATGTAATCTTATGCGGCAACCAGTTAAAGTTAATCGACTTTTGTGTGAACTGCTTCTCATCGGAAACAACCGTCGAAATAAGCGGAAATAAGTGTTTCTCGGCACCGGAGGTTTTATCTGGCGGGAATCCGACAACGCTTTCAGATATCTTTACCCTTGGCAGTTTTTTGCAATATTTGCTCTGTCATGTGGAAGAGGTATTTTCCCAAAAATTAAATAGTATTTTAGAAACCGCAACTGCTGCCGATCCTGTACTTCGATATGAAACGGTGGAAGCACTAAAAGCAGATTTGTTGCATCTCAGTGAAGAAGAAATTGATGAATTTGAAGAAAGAAAAGAACGAATATCTTGTAAAAATATCGCCATTATCGGCAGCTTTCATGGCTGTGGCGCAACACATTTCGGAATTGCTTTGACTAGCTGTTTAAATTTTCTAGGTTATACCACCATCTTTTTCGAAAAAGACGGGGCTAATACTTTGAGAATTTTATCCGAAAACAATTTCCCGTTCCACAGACAAGACGGCATCTATCGATACAGACACTTTACCGGCATTCCGGAGTATGGCCCCGGCATTGTGCTTGATATACCAAAGGCGGATTATGCTGTAACTGTTAACAACACTACAGTCATGCAAAATTTCAAATCCTCTGACATAATCCTTCTTTTAGGAGATGGTTCTCCCTGGTGTATCAACAAATGCATCGACATAAACGAAACTTTATTGCCATATCGGGATCGGGTAAAAGTAATCTGTACGTCAAACAACAAGGCAAACTCCAAACGACTATCTAAAGCCTTGTCTATGCCTGTCTATCAGTTTCGGGACGATTCCGACGCGTTTTGTGTCACGAAGAAAAAACTATCTTTTTTCGAAAAGTTGCTACAACTTTAAGGGAGGGTTTTTACTATCAAGCATCATTATTCCAATCAACAAAAACATCCGATTACCATCGGAATTTGCGGTTCGTCACATCGCACAGGAGTCACGACAGTGACTTTAGCCTTTTCAACTTTTTTGAGCAGTGGGGCAAACAAGTGGGTTGCCTGCGTGGAACTCAATGATACCGGCGCATTTTCAAATTTGCCGGATGAATCAGATAAACTCTCGTTCCGCAAGCATGGCATCGACTTTTATCCGGAATCAAATTTGACCGATTTGACCGGACTCCTCTCTGAGCACTATGATGTCCTGGTTCTTGATTTTGGGGTTTTGAATCAGAACACCTACCCGGCTTTTAAGCGCTGTGATCTCTGCATTGTGCTTGGCTATATGAGCCCGTGGAACAGCAAGTCATATTGGAACTGGGTCGCAAACATATTTCACAATATTAACAATGAGCACAAGGAAATCATTCTATTGGGAAATCTCAGCAGCCAGGGAGAAATCAAGCAGTTCAGACGTCGTTTCGGTATACATGCCATTCCCGTTCCCTTCGTTGAAAATCCGTTTCAACTATCCTCCAATCATTGGAAATTTATTGAAAGGGCGCTCGAAAGGAATCCATATACCACGAAACTTCTTTTCTCGGGCAGGTAAAAGTCATGAACCAAAACATTATTTTTCAATTGCAAGTTGAATATGACCCTAATGTTTTCAGCGGCGCTGTAATTTCATTTTTTCCAAATTACGACGAGGCTGAGAATCTATGCGAAGGAGGTGATGGATCGCTTTCTTAATCTAAACTTAGATACCAAATAAACAATTATTTACAAACATAAAATGGGAGGGAGTGTTCAATGCTCCTCTCACGTGTTGATTTTTACGAAAAAGTACGTGGGCCGTGTCATTTGCGGCCCACACAGAAATCTCCTGAATTTGTTTCGTATTTAATTTATAGTATGTTATAATTTCAAGTGAAATGCATAGAAAGGGGTTTCACTGAAGAAATGAAAAAGAAGATTATTCCGGTTCTTGTTGTCACAGGTTTAATTTTACTTGTTATTTGTGGCATCTTACTTTCGAACCTGATTAAGAAATATGCACCGTCGAAGGAGCATGTCGACCTATCGGAATACTATGGTATCTCATCCGAGGATTCTGTATTGATTATGCTGAATTATGAGAATGTTGAATCACAGGGGATTTTAATCGATGATACAGTTTATTTAGATTATGATTTCGTCCATGATTATATCAATGCACGTTTTTATTGGGATGGTAATGAGAACATTCTTCTCTATACCACATCCAACAGTATCATTTCCGCTAATACAGATGAGTCAAGCTATACCGAAAATAAAGATAGCGTAGATTTTGGAAACACCATTGTCACCATCTCCGGTGAACATACTTATGTGAATATTGATTTCGTAAAGAAATATACCAAGATGGAATATTCGTACTACGAAGATCCGAATCGAATTGTCGTAACTACAGAATTTGGTACTGTGGCAACTGCTACTGCAAAGAAGGATACTTATCTGCGTGTTCTCGGTGGAATTAAGAGTCCTATCATTCAGGATATTTCTAAAAAAGATACCTTAACCATTATTTCAGCAGATGAAAAATGGACTGAAGTTATGACCGCAGACGGATTTATCGGATATGTGAAATCTTCTACTTTATCTTCCACAACCGATGTGGAAGTCACAACGGATTTTGAAGAAGAAACATTTAACCACATCACTAAGGATTTTGATATTTGTATGGGCTGGAATGCATTATATTCATATGCAGCCAATGATAATATTGCAAATGTCTTGGCTTCATCAGATGGAATCAATGTGATTTCACCTACGTGGTTCTATGTCAATGATAACGATGGAAATCTTCATGATATGGCAAGCTCTTCTTATGTTACCATGTGCCATAATCAGGGAATTGAAGTTTGGGCATTGGTTAGTAACCTGGAAAATTCCGATATTGATACTACTTATATCCTTACACATACATCCGTACGAAACAATCTTGTAAATCAAATTGTTTCCGCAGCAATTCAATATGATTTGGACGGAATCAATTTAGATTTTGAAAGTGTCAGCCCAGAAGTTGGCGATGGCTACATTCAGTTGGTTCGCGAACTTTCTGTTAAGCTCGAAAACAATGGAATTGTTCTTTCAGTTGATAACTATGTTCCGTCTGATTACACTGCTTTTTATAATCGCAGTGAGCAAGCTTTATTTGCTGATTATGTTGTCATAATGGGATATGATCAGCATTATGCCGGTTCAGAAGAAACCGGTTCCGTTGCAGCTTTGGATTGGGTATCTGAAGCCGTAACTAATACTATGTCAGAAGTTCCTGCTGAACAGATTATTTTGGCGATGCCGTTTTATACCAGACTTTGGTGTAAGACTCCACAAGGCGATACCGGTGATTCAGATACCGATCAGGTTTATTCCATTAGCTCTGATGCACTTGGTATGGCAGAGGCTAATTCTTTAATCGAAAGCAAAGGCGCAGAAAAAACCTGGCTTTCAGATGCCGGTCAGTTCTACGCCACATATACCGAAAACGGTAACATCTATGAAATTTGGTTAGAAAATTCAGATTCTCTTGAGGAACGACTTAAGCTGATGCAGGAGTCCAACCTTGCCGGATGCGCTTTCTGGCGCCTCGGGTTCGAAACCTCCGACATTTGGAATACTGTTGATAAGTATTTTGATTAATTAGAACTCACTTGCAAATTCAATAAATGCTTTTGCAATTCCATATAACCGTCCGGTTTGTACGGAGTATTCTTCAGAGGATACTTCTACATCGGACGGTTTTTGTTGTCTTTGAACAAGTCCTGCCTCTCCGTAAGCCACGCTTAGTTCTACGCTCTCTTCACTTTCTCCGGAAATTTCAGAAGCTAGAAGTGGCAACTTTTGAGACATCATTTCTCGCGCTTCTTTATCATCGCAGACAATCAAACCGCTAATGTGATCGCTCTTTGCCTCAAAAGAAGCTGATACTTTACCGATGGATGTTGTCTCGAATAAGATATCTACGATTCCTTTTTTTCCGCTTCCGCGTACGACCTTTAGGGATACGCCTGTTACATTTCCGTCGGATGTTTGTACCGGAATCAAAAAGCTCTCTTCACTGGTCTGCTTCGTAGCGATTGTAATTTGCTTGGTTGCCAGCTGCATTGCGCGCACATCAACGGAAGTGATTGCTTCTGCTTCTTCCGCCATACTCTCTCCTGCTTTTTCTGCTACTCTTTCTAAGGTTTCAAGTGCATCTGCCAATTCTGTCGGTGATTTCACTGCTTCCCCAAAGCGCTCCAACAGTTCCTCTTTCGCTTCTGCCAGAGAATCTTTCGCTTTCCATATTGTAGAAATTGCATTGCCCGGATGCGCCATAAACTGCTGCATTGCTAAAACATTTGAAACCGTCGCCTGCATATCCATGCGCTCCAACTGTGCATACACGTCTTCTGATGCAAGAGATGCCTGTTCTAGTTCTGCCAGCGCAATTTTTGCTTCTGCCATGTTTACATCTTTCATCACCTGAGATGCGGATTCATTTGACTGTGAAGAATTTAACTGCGCTTCATATTGCGGTGCATTATTTATTTCCTGAGGATGGAATAATGCTTCTTTAAGTTGCTCCGGTGTCATATCCATCCAACTGTCGTCCGTAAATCTTGTCAGCATTTCCGGAGATAATTGCTCTGCCACATCCTTGATACAATTGTTTTGGAATGCAGCTTCGATTTGTCGATCAATTTTTGGCCCTGTTGCTTTTGCTGATACTCCGTCAAAATCATCATCGACTGTGTAGTCGCTGTTTTTCTTGGTTTGGTTACGAATCTGCGTAAGCAACGAACGCATGGTAATATCCGACCCCTGTTGATATGCTGCGCCTAAAGCTGCACCATCATTTTTCTCTACTTGAGCAATTAAACGATAGATGCCGATGTAAGATGAACGTTCTTCTTCGCTGATGGCCTTGTTTTGTTCTAATTTACACAGAAATTTTTCAAACCGCTCTAGTCCGTTATCTCCAATTTCCGTCTTGATATCTTCTACTACCTGATTAAGCTTTTCTAACGGCATGTCGATTGGATTTTCGCCGCGGCGGATTAATTCCAGTGTTGTACGCGGTGTCAGATTTGCAAACACACGTTGCATCTGTTCATCTTTTGCTTTGATCGTTGCAATGTTTTCTTCTGTTAATTCATTTTGATTATATGCAAGTATTCGCACTGCGCGACGGTTCGATTCGGACAGCTCCAAATCCATATCCGCCAATATATCATCCACATTTCGAAATGCCTTCTGGATGCTATCACCCATATCGCTTCTCGGCGCGGTCCACAGTTTCTCATATTCCGCACCAACCTTTTCGTAATCTGCTTTCTGTACTGCTGCACGATTCGAAAGTGCAGATAAGGTCTGCTCTACTTCATCTGCAGAAAGGATGGTGGCCGGTGCTGTTTTTAACTGGGAAAGCACGTCAAGGGTTGTGCTGTATGTTTTGACATTTGTTTCCGTAGGCTCTATATCATACTGCGATAACAGATTCTCATAGAGATTCTTCTCTTGTGTTTTTAGATTCTCCACGATTTCTTCCAACGGCTTTGTATCGATGGAAATTCCTTTTTTTAGCAGCGATAAATTTGCTTCTGTTGTCATGGATAGTCTTGTTTCTTCTAACACACGCTTGGCAGTGATGAAGGATAGATTTTGCTCCCATTTTGTCACATCGACTTCTCCGCGATGCGCCTTCGCCTCCGTTAAATTCGCCAGGTTGATTTCTTTCTCATTTGCAATTACATAGGCTAAATCCTCATCTGTGACTTCGTTTAGCAATTCTGATGTATGCTGTGCTTTGTCTGTCATGGAATAACCTTCTAAAACCATCGCATCGGTTGCTGTATTTCCTTCTGCGACAGCGTTAGATACAGACTGTGTCAGCATCGTAGTGTTTTGCAATCCACCTTCTAAAGTCTGAAGATCACGATAATATAATAAGTTCTCTTCTGTTAACGGGATTTGATTTTCCACTAAAGTTTTCGCGTCCGCTATGGTTTCTTCATTGACTTCCAATCCGGAATTTGCAATCACGCTTTCCACCTGGCTTCTGAATTCTTCGATGGAAACACTTTGCGTTGGCATCGCAAGTCCCGCGCTATGGGCGGCTTTATAAATATTTGAAACCGTTGGTTCAAATTCGTTTTTCACCAGATACAGCTGCTCCTGGGTATCTAAGCCTTCTATAGAGCCTAGCATTTCGGATACTTCCTTGATTCCTTCTACATTTTCGTCCGTGAACGGAAGATCATTCTGCTGAAAACTTTCTGCAATCTGTGTTGCCAGATATCCATTCCCTACAATTACTTCCAACTCTTCTTTAGACAGATCTCCGGTTACTTCTCCTCCGGTCTTTGCAATATTCGCCTTAATCTGATCCGATACCGTGATTATTTGCTCCGGTCGGCTTTCTGCAACTGAAAAACCTTCTTCTTGCATCCGTTTCAAATCTTCCGGCGTGGTTGTATTTGCCATCACTGCCATCTGATTTTTGCGTGTCGCTGCGCTTTCTACAGTGGCAGACTCTAATTCATCAGCCAGATTATGCTCGTCCGAAGGATTCTGATAGGTTGGATTTAGAGTTTGTGGTTTTACGGAATCAATCACATATCCGCTTTCCACCTTCATAATTCCCTTTTTTTCAGTTGTTTCTTCCTTATTTTGAGTCATAAAATTTTGGATTCCTTTTCCGGAATCTATATCTTTTACACTATTTTCTCTAATTTGATCGATGGTATTTACTAACATAAGCTTCGATTCACTTTCTGCCATCATGGCACCTTAGATTGTCTCTGACAAAATTCTTTAATCTTTATATCGGCATAATCTTCTTCTTCCGTAAGCATATTTCTTTTTTTGATTCCGCATTATTTAATATAGATTCTTTCACCTTTAATAAACTTCAAAATAATTATAGACAAGATAGCATGTTGCTTGCAACATGCTCGCGCCGAGCGCGGTTGCTGAAGGCAACATATTCCTATCGCGCGAGTGCGCATCCTGCACGGAGTGCTTTTTATGATATAGGAATTTCGTAGAAATTCCTATATCATAAAAAACAACCGACTATCGTATCAGGATCGATGCCTGATACGATAGTCGGTTGTCTAGATGCTTAGATATCTATATTCTTACAATTCAAGTCTCGCTCTTATCCATCTTATACATAAGAGAATCGAAAGACTGCTACACCAAAGGCCGGTAGCGGATATGCGATTGAATATTTTTGACCATCGCATTCTATTTCTTCAGCTTTATAATTTACCGGTCTGTTTTCTTCGCTTCCGCCAAATTTCACATCTTCGGAATTCAAAATCAGCTTATAAGTCTTCTTCATCGGTACTCCTACCCGATAATCCGGGCGTTCAACCGGTGTGAAATTAATGACAAAGATCAGATTGTTCTTTCCATCTTTGCTCTTTCTTATGAAGCTGAAAATACTTCTGTCACAGTCATCTGCGTTAATCCACTCAAAGCCTTTCCAACTGCAGTCCAGTTCATACATGCATCGATTACGCTTATAAATGTGAAGCAGCTCTTTCATCCAGTTTTGCACCTTTTTATGATTTGGATTGTCTAAGAGATACCAATCCAGTTCTCTTGCCTCACTCCATTCTTCGGCCTGTGCAAATTCCTGTCCCATAAATAGCAGCTTCTTTCCGCTATGACCCATCATGAAGGCGTATCCCGCCATCAGATTCTTAAACTTATCGCCCTCAAGACCTGACATTTTGCGAAGCATTGAGCATTTGAGATGTACCACCTCATCATGCGAAAGAACCAGGATATAATTCTCTGCATGGTTATAGCTCATCGCAAAGGTCATCTTGTTATGGTTATTCTTGCGGAAATATGGATCCAGTTTCATATAGTCGATGAAATCATGCATCCAGCCCATATTCCATTTGTAGGTGAAATTCAAACCATCTTTTTCAGCCGGACCCGTTACATTCGGCCAGGCGGTAGATTCTTCTGCAATCATTGATACACCCGGATATCTTCCGGTAATCAATGTATTGATATGCTTAAAGAATTCAATGGCTTCAAGATTTTCCTTTCCGCCGTATTTGTTCGGAATCCATTGCCCGTCTTCTTTCCCATAATTCAAATAGAGCATGGAAGCCACTGCGTCCACACGCAATCCGTCAATGTGATAGTTTTCAATCCACATCAGCGCGGAACCTATGAGAAAGTTTTTGACTTCATTTTTGCCGTAGTCAAATATTTTGGTTCCCCAATCCGGGTGCTCTCCCTTTTTCGGGTCAGCATATTCATATAATGGTTTTCCGTCAAAGTCAGCTAAGCCATGTGCATCCTTTGGGAAATGCGCCGGTACCCAATCTAAAATGACACCAATTTTCTTTTTATGACATTCATTGATAAAGTAAGCAAAATCCTCCGGTGTTCCGTATCGCGAGGTTGGTGCATAATAGCCTGTTACCTGATAACCCCAGGAACCATCAAATGGATATTCGGATATTCCCATTAATTCGATATGTGTATATCCCATCTCAACCACATAGCTAACCAGCGATTTTGCCAGATCACGGTAAGTATAAAAACCATCATCTGCTCTGCCCGGATGGCGCATCCATGATCCCGGATGACATTCGTAAATTGCCATTGGCTGCTCAATCAGCTCTTCCTGTGAAATGGAAGCGCGCTTTTTCATCCATGCATTGTCTGTCCACTTAAAATGTCCGATGTCAGTGATTACGGATGCGGTTCCCGGGCGAAGTTCTGCATAATTTGCATATGGATCGGCTTTATACAGACGCTCCCCGCTTTCGCTGATAATCAAGTATTTATACATCTGCCCCTTTTCTGCCCCTGGCACAAATGCTTCATAAACACCCATTTCTTCCGGCTTTACACGACTCATTGGATTGGCATTTTCATCCCATCCGTTGAATTCGCCAATCACATACACTTCTTTTGCATGCGGTGCCCACACATCAAAACAAACACCCTGCTCTGAATTAACTTTACATAAGTGCGCACCCATCTTTTTGTAGATGTCATAATGGGTTGCCTGTCCAAAATAATAGCAATCGGTTTCAGTAAATTGGTACATATATTCCCCCTCCAATGCAATTAGTTGCTATTCAAATACACTCTCGCGCAAGACGATTCTATCATCATCTGTGTAGCGACTTGCTGTCAGAATACTAAAGGCCTTCTTCAAACCTCCATGTTGCTCACGGTCAATTGCCTCATCGACAATTTCTTTTACTTCAGTTAATGTTGTAGCCTGATCAAGTTTTTGAATATTACTAATTCTCTTGTACAGTGCCAAAATTGCCATCTCATCAATCTCGTATCCGAGTTCTTCGGAGTAGGATCGCGCAAAACTTACTAATTCATCTGTTGTAAAGATTGGTACATCCACCTTCTCTGAGAAGAGGGAAGCAAATGCTCCATCCAATGCCAATGCCTTGCGAATTCCCTTTGAAGTATCTTCCATGAGAACTAAGGTTCCCGAACTGTCGTTTTGCATCAACAGTGCGATTTTAACAGCTGTCTCGCGCTCTAATTCTCCTGCGCGCTCAATAATCAACACTCCACCCTTTACCTTTTCGAGAAGTCCCTGAACATCCTTACGGTTAAGTGCATCTGCGTTGATTTTTCCGATCTTTCCGGTAAGTTTACCGGTTTCTTTTTGCAATACTTTGATGATACTGGTTGCCAATACGGTTTTTCCGCATCCGCGTCCACCCTGAATAATCATATTTCCGGTCTTTGCGGTTTTATCTTCTTTCAAGTGTCGAATTGCACCTGATAATGCCAGGCATAACTGGTCTTCCATTCCTTTTACAGGAACAAAATATGAGAAGATGGCCTTCTGCTCTGCGGTCAATTTTCGCACAGTCAAAGGTTCTTTCTGCTCTTTTGCACGATCCTCCATTGCAGTTGCAGCCATATCTTCGATGACATCTTTTGGAAGCTCTATCTCCGGAATTTCCGCAGCTTTCTTTGCTGCTGTTGCCTCAGGGTCGATTGTGCGCGGTAATATTCCGCTCGGGAATTTCACATCGGCATTGAATTCCTGAATACTTGGAATACGAATGGTCGGCTGCGCCAAAAGCTTCGCCATATCATCCGTCATTTCTTCTGTTGGAACTGTCGCTTCTTCTGTTTCTGTGACAGAAGCCTCAGCTATATTCTCTTCTACAATTGGGTTCTCTGCTGCTGAATTTTCTGTATTCTCAAGCGCTGCAATCTGCTGCGCAAGCGCCTCTTCTAATTCTGCTTCTGAGATCTGTGGCTCCTCGATCTTCGACTCTTCGCTCTGTGCCTCCGCAATCTGTGGCTCTTCGATTTGCGGCTCTGTGATCTGTGCCTCTTCGACCTGTGCCTCTGCAATCTGTGGCTCTGTGATCTGTGATTCTTCGATCTGTGGCTCTTCGATCTGTGCCTCTTCGATTTGTGCCTCTGCAATCTGCGGCTCTGTGATCTGTGGCTCCTCGATCTGCGGCTCTGTGATCTGTGCCTCTTCGATCTGTGGCTCTTCGACCTGCGGCTCTTCGATCTGTGCCTCTGCAATCTGTGGCTCCTCGATTTGCGGCTCTTCGACCTGCGTCTTAACTCTCTGCTGCTCTGCTGCAGCTGCGATATGATCTGCCAGGCTTGGTCCAATTTCGTGAAGCGCTTTCATTCCGGCTACAACCGGTGCGCTCTCTGCTTCTTCTACATTTGTTGCAATATCTCCTGCAAGTCCCGCTGCTGCGCCTAATGCGCCTGTTGCAACCGCACCTGCTGCACCGACTGCTGCAGAACCGATAGAACCTGAACCTGTGTGCTCCGGCTCTTCATCTTTGCGATCCTTCGCTTCATATTCTTCTTTTAAAAGTTCAACCGGTTGCATTCCTGCATCTAATTTCGGCATTGCTCCGGTCAAACGGTCCATAATAACACCAGCTTCTTGCAGTGCGCGAGCCTTCATGGATTCAAGTCGACGCTCTTCTGCCTCCTTCATTGCTGTTTCAGCAGCGCGTTTTGTCTTCTCCCACTCTTCTAAAACATCTGCAATCGTCATCTGTCCGGTAATCTGACGCTCTAACTGCTGCTGCTCGTCCACTACCATACTAATCTGACCGTCAGAATCTTCATCCAACAGCTCCTGGAAATTGATTTTTAAAGATCCGTCAATTTCTTCATCTGTTTCAATATGAGTCTCTTCATCTTCAACGGTTTCGCCCTGTGCCGGAAGCTGAAGATATGGGATGTCTTCTACTGCTTTTCGTATGCTGTCCATGGTATCGGAAACTGTAGTCTTTTCCGTCGCTTCCATAATCTGTTGCATACCTTTTGCTATCTCTTCCTGGAGATTAATGGTATTAAAGCGCTCCGGAGAAAGGGTAACCTGGGGAATATTCACCGGCTTGTGTCCGTATTCTCCTGCTCGCTCCATCTCCTCCGCATGAATGCGTGTGATTCCTTCCTTCTCCATTCGAAAGGTGCGATATTTCTCTTCCTGCGTCTTCGTCAGAGGCTGATATAACATCTTCAGCTCTAACGCACGCTCTACATAAGGGCCATCGCCAAACCAGAGAATCAGCTCATCGCAAGCTTCAACACACTGGCTAATCATATTGGCCTTATGATACAAATATGCTAACTCATATGACCATTCTTCTGTATATTCCTGCTCTTTTAACTTTTCAAGTACAGAAATCAGCTCCGGATAACCGGCGCCTTTTGCTTTCAAGATTTCATATTGCAAGACATATTTTAGGTTGTCTCGCGGAGCGATTTCCACAAATTCGTGGTAATAATCCTCTGCCTCTTCGTAGTTATTCATCTTGATTGCAAGTTCTGCAAGACGATAAATGATCATTCTTCCAATTGGAGAACGGTCATAGGCCATAAGCAAAATTGAATGTGCTTCATCATATCTTTGCACATTTTCATATACTTCACCGGCTTTTACCAATGCATTTACATTTCTAATTTTGGTCCAATTTATGGTATCCGCAATCTCTGCTGCGGCCTCATAGTTCTCTTCGCTACATAAACTTTTTATCTGGTCAAATTTTAAATTGTATTCATACTTATCCAATTCATTTCACCTCAATATATGCTCTAAAAATACTCGCAAAATACTACTTCTAGTGTATCATAGCTGAAAAGAAAAGGGAAGAGTTCCAAGCCTCTTCCCTATTTTGAATCTATATTTTTCTGTTATTCGGATTTATCCTGATCTGATTCGTCCTCAGATTCTTGATTCTCCTGTGTCTCGCTGCCGTTGGTTTTGATTTCCGCCAGCTTTTCTTCTACAATCTTGGCAAGTTTACCCTTTGCCTCTTCTTGTGCTTTCAATCGTTCCTTTTCTTTTGCAAGCGGATCTATCGGCACAATCTCTAATGTCATCGGATCAACATAATCTGCATCGATATAATCTAAGGTATTATCCGAGAGATGACGCTTTCGCACACCATAAGCCACAATCTGCTTGATGATGTAGTAAATGACTCCAAAGATCGGCACACCCAAAAGCATTCCCATGAAGCCAAACATTCCACTTCCGATTAAGATTGCAAACATCACCCAGAATGTAGACAATCCGGTTGAATTTCCAAGAATCTTCGGACCGATGATATTTCCGTCCACCTGCTGCAATACCACGATAAAAATCAACAGATACAATGCATGAATCGGACTTTGGATGACTACTAAAAGCAACGCCGGAATCGCACCGATGAAAGGTCCGAATACCGGGATGATATTTGTCACGCCAATGATTACTGCAATCAAAAGTGGTTGCGGAACGTGAATAATCAGACATCCGAAGTAACAAATCACACCGATAATCGCTGAATCTACCAACTTTCCGGAAATGAAACCTCCGAAAATATCGCTGGACTTGCGAACTGTGGTTAGTACAATATTTGCCTGCTTTGGCTTAAATATTGCATAGATAATTTTTTTGCTCTGCCCTTTTAATGTATCCTTAATGGTAAGAACATAAATAGCCACAATGATACCGATGATAAAGTTTAGAATTCCCTTGGCAATGGAAATCACTCCCGTTGTAAGTGATGTCAGGTAAGTCTGCGCTTGCGGTAACAGGTTGGTTTTTAACCAGGTGTTTAAGTTCTCTGTTACAGAAGTTAAGGTATTTTCAACTACATCTACAAACTGATTATCCGGCAATTCAAAGGTTTCAAACCAATCGATAAAGGCCTGCACCTGTCCTGGCATGGTATTTACCAAAGTGATAATACTCTGAATCAAAGCCGGAATCACGGCTAAAAGCAATCCCACAATCACCATCACAAAGATGATTATGGTCAGTCCCGTGGAAAGTCCTCTCGCCAGATGATTTCTGGTGCTATCTCTTTTGATATTCCGAAATGCCTTTAAAAACAGCTTTTCCCAAAATCTTTCAATTGGATTTAGGATATAAGCAATTGCAAGACCGAAAATAATCGGTGCCAATGCGCTCATTACCTTTGCCCAAAATACTGAGAATCCCTTAAAACGAAACATTAGGAAAAATACCATTATGCAGACCAAAATGACAACCAAAGCCACGACGCCCCAGCGCCATTTTTCGGTCCAGGCGGCTTTTTTCAATGCACGTTTTTCTAAATCATTTTCTAAATTATCCATACACTAGCCTCTGCTCTTATCTTCTGTTGTAGTTGATTAGACAGCCTTTCAAAATGATATCTTTTTCGTCCGATGTCAATTCTGCCATATGAAGCTTAAATGGCACAAGGTTTTCTCCCTCAATCTTGTATGCATCAAACTCCGTTGCACCTGCTGCAACTGCAGCTCTGATTCCCGGAAGGAAGATATAATCAAGATTCTTAAACGGAAGTTCTCCTTCGTCGATTAAGAATGGGAGCATTCCCCAGTTAATTAAGTTTGAACGATAACGCTTGGTCGCATATTCATTTGCGATATTTGCCCATCCACCTAATACTTTCTGGCAAGATGCTGCCTGCTCTCTCGCAGATCCGTCACCCGGTTTTACTGCAAAGATGGTGCTTCCAAATCCGATGTTGTTCACCAGATTTCCATTTGTATAATCCTTGTCCGGATATGCTTTCTGAATGGCTGCCATCACAGCTTTTACTTCAGCATCATCTGCCTGCTTCGGGCTTACTCCGGCTTCAATGTTCTTTTGTACTTTCTGTACTTCCTTTGCGCGTCCTACATATTCAGGATCCTTTCTGGAAAGTGCAAACTCTGCAAGTCCCAAAGGATTTGAACGATATGAAGAGGTCTCTCCGGATGGAATCAATTCATCTGTTGTTGTAACCGGATCGTGAATCTCAGATACGACCTTCAATACCAAATCTTCCGGTAAAGCAGACATTGCCGGCCAATCCTTGATGTTTGGTCCTAACTGAATTTCTACGGATGGATCTGCCACGCCATGAGAATCGAATACGCGGTTTTCGTAAATTCTGCTGTCGAAGAAATACTTCGGTCTCGTGAAGTTCACATCTACATCACATGCACTGGTCAGATAACCCTTGTTTGCCGCAGTTGCAGCGATTGAACGAGCATCCATCAATGCAACGGATGCAATCTGTCCGTTCTGTACCTTAGAACCTTCTCTGTTCGGGAAGTTTCTTGTAGAATGACGAATTGAGAATGCATTATTTGCAGGTGTATCTCCGGCTCCGAAACATGGTCCACAGAATGCGGTCTTCACGATTGCACCTGTCTCCATAAGAGTGGCCACTGCACCGTTTTTCACAAGCTGCATATAAATCGGAGTTGATGCCGGATAAACAGATAAAGTAAATTCATCCGCTCCAATTGAAGTTCCACGCAAAATATCTGCTGCATCACAGATATTTTCGTATCCACCTCCGGCACATCCTGCGATGATTCCCTGATCTACATATAATTTTCCATTTCTGACTTTGCTCTTTAAATCTAATTTTACTTTTCCATCAAAGCTGACTTCTGCTCTCTTCTCGCAATCATCCAAAATATCCATCAAATTTGCATTCAAATCATCGATGGTATATACATTGCTTGGGTGGAATGGCATTGCGATCATCGGACGAATCTCTGAAAGATCGATTTCGATGAAACGATCATAATATGCACATGGTCCCGGATTCAGACAAGCATAATCCTCGCTTCTTCCATGAATCTCATAGAATTCCTGAATCTTCTCATCTGTACTCCAAATAGATGAAAGACAGGTTGTCTCTGTGGTCATTACATCCACACCAATTCGGAAATCTGCTGTTAAGTTCTTTACACCCGGTCCTACAAATTCCATTACACGGTTCTTTACAAATCCGTTTTCGAATACTGCACCGATAATTGCAAGTGCAACGTCCTGTGGTCCTACGCCCTTAACCGGTTCTCCGGTCAGATATAGACCTACAACTTCCGGCATATCAATATCATATGTCTGATTCAATAACTGCTTTACAAGCTCAGGTCCTCCTTCGCCCACAGCCATGGTTCCAAGTGCACCATAACGAGTATGGGAATCGGATCCAAGAATCATTTTTCCGCCGCCTGCCAACATTTCACGGGCAAACTGATGAATAACAGCCTGATGAGGTGGTACATATACACCGCCATATTTCTTTGCGCAGGTTAATCCAAACATGTGATCATCTTCATTGATGGTTCCGCCAACTGCACATAAACTGTTGTGGCAATTGGTCAATACATAAGGAATTGGGAATTTTTCCAATCCTGATGCTCTTGCAGTCTGAATAATACCTACGAATGTAATATCATGAGAGGTAAGCTTATCGAATTTAATCTGTAGCTTTTCCATATTTCCGGAAGTATTATGCTTCTCCAAAATACCATAAGCAATGGTATTCTTCTTTGCCTCTTCCTTGGATGGCATTCCTGCATGCTCTTGTCCGGAATATACAACCTCGGTACCGTTTACCAAATAGGCGCCGTTTTCATAAAGTTTCATTTTAGGGTTCTCCTCTCTCTGTAACACTTTAACTCATTAAACCAAATTATATCGACTATAGACCTTTAAATCAAGGAATTTTGAAAGTAATTGATGCAATATAGAGATCTTCCTCCACTTGCACTTGAAATTGGCCTCCCATTTGAGAAACAATTTCCTTTGTAATCGATAATCCCAAACCGCTTCCTTCCGTGGTTCTGGATTTATCGCCTCGCACAAATCGCTCTGTCAAATCCACGCCTGCCTCTGAATCAAATGTTATCGGCTGTTCCATTATATTTCGAATTGTAAGAATTGCGTTGTCATTTTTCTTCTTTAGCTCCACTTGTACATGCGTATCTGCTTTTGCGTATTTCGCTGCATTTGTATACAAATTTTCTACAGCACGGCACAGTTGTCTTCCGTCTGCATCAATCAAAATCGGAAGTCTAGGCAGCTTTGTGACAATCGTAAGACCTCTCTTTTCGAAGCGATCATCATATTCTCCCCCGATTTCATAAAGCAATTCCACAAAATCAATGCGATTAATTTCGTATTCAACGGTTCCGGATGTGAGTCGCGATACCTCTAACAAATCTTCTAACAAAGTCTTTAATCTCTGGGATTTCTCATCCAAAATCGCAAGATACTGCCATGTATCTTCTGTCTCCGGGATTTTTTCCTTTAGAATATTGACATAATTAATGATGGATGTCAGCGGTGTCTTTAAATCATGGGAAACATTTGTAATCAAGTCTGCTTTCATGCGCTCATTCTTGATTCCGCTTTTGACAGCCTTGTCCAATCCATCTCTGATATGATTGACGGCTTCTGCGGTCTGGCTTTGATCCCCATGAAACTGCTCCACTTCCAAATGATGATTCAAATCACCTTCCGTGATCTTTAAAATGGCTTCCCGAATCTTTTTCTCTTCGTATGCCTTATTCAAAGAATAATACAGCTCAATCACAATCGAAATCGCAAGACATACCAATCCCCACCATCTTTTTTGCAGGAAAAAGATGGCCGTTCCGGCGATTCCCACTGCCCAGGCCAGCAAACCTCGCAGGGCTCTCGCCAGCATAGTATGCTGAAACAAGCTTGTCATAATCAAATGACTAAGTCTGACCAAGAAACAGTTTTTCCATAATATTTTGTCCTTAATCTGTGTCACGAAGCTGGCATATACCAGCAAAAATGCGCTACTCATCAGATAAGTAACTACTCCGACTACCACCATTCTGTCGGCCAATGCGTAATTACCGTTGATTGGCAAAATCAAGCTCATTAAGAGAGCGATGATTACCGCCAAAACCGCAAATTGAATATCTGCTCCTATTTTATCAAGACCGTGAAATGAAGAAATGGCATTTGTCAGATATCCTATTGTGACAAATACCATTATCAGACCCAGAATGGACAATCCCAGAAGCCCGATGGCCGGTTTTTTGTCACCTGCCTTTTGAAAATAGTCAGCTGCAAAGAGACTTAAAATCGTTATCAGCATAAACAACTGCTCTATCGCAACTGCAAATGCCTTTTTCGCGAAACTTCTTTCTTCCATGATCTTATCCTTCTATTTTGTATCCTACGCCCCAAACTACTTTTAAATAACGAGGCTCCTTCGGATTAATTTCGATTTTTTCCCGAATATGTCGGATGTGTACGGCTACCGTATTGTCAGCTCCCACTGCTTCCGCATTCCAGATACTCTCATAAATCTGATTAATGGAATATACTTTGCCCTTATTTTTTACCAAAAGTAAGAGTATATTATATTCAATCGGGGTCAGCTTCACTTCCTCGCCATCCACGGTTACTGTCTTTAAATCGTCATTGATTTCGAGTCCGTTGGCCTTATAGATCGTGGCATTTTCATTTTCGCTCTTCGAAACAAAAGCAATTCTTCTCAGTTGAGATTTTACTCGTGCAACCAGCTCCAGTGGATTGAACGGCTTTGTGATATAGTCATCAGCTCCCACATTTAAACCTAAAATCTTATCTGCATCCTCTGTCTTTGCGGAGAGAATGATAATCGGAATCTGACTCTCTTTTCGAATCTGTAATGTGGCGCGAATGCCATCTAATTTCGGCATCATCACGTCTATAATCAAAAGATCGATGCCTCCCTCGGCAATGATGGATAGCGCTTCTTCTCCGTCATAGGCTTTTTTTACTTCTAAATTTTCCTGAAGGAGATAAATTTCAATTGCTTCTACAATTGATTTATCATCATCACATACTAATACTGTCATACTTTTTTATTTCCCCCGAAACTGCTTGTAATGTTTTTGAGCATCTTTCCGAATCCTTCAGATTCTTTGTCTTTTTTCTTTGAAGCCATTGCCTCCTCTAAATTTGCAAAAGTCTCCTTTTCATCTAATAATTCTAAATCATCATCATATTCATCCGTCTCTTGGACTGCTTTTGCTTCTTTTTTCTGAGCTTCTGCTACTACCTTTGCATCCTCTGCAGCCTGTGCTCTAGCATCCACCGCATCATCAAGCGGCGCATCCTCTGCCAATCCCAGTTTCTCAAGCACTTCCGTATTCACCTTAATTTCGGTCTGACGATTTGCATACAGCGAAGCCTCTGCCTTTGGCGCTTTTCCGCTCTTTCGCTTTTCTTTTAGGATTTCTTCGTTTCGATCCTCAATGAGGCGCAGATATTTCTCGGTATCCCTTAAGTCACGCAATTGTGCTTTCAGTTCAGATTGATTATTATGCACAACGCGTTGCTCTTCTAAAAGCTTCGCATTCATTTCTTTATAAATGTCCTGCATGGATGTGGTTGCCTGCTGCATAATTTCCTGGATGTTGTTCAGCGCCTCCTCTGAATACATTACAGAGGCTGCATACACATCTTCTGCTTTTCGGCTTGCGTCCCAAATGATTTCGTCTCCACGCTTTCTGAATTCACGCTCTGCCTTATCTCGGCTTCTCGCTGTTAATTCATACTCATCCATAATTCCATAAATGCTTGTATTTAACTCCGCAAGCAGGTCTAAAACTTCCTGTTTTGTGATTACCACCTGGCCCGGATGACCCGGAAGCGGCTCACTTTTGGAAAGCAATACATGAATATCTCTAAGTACTTTTTCGATTTTATCCTGTGCGCTCATTTCCTATACTTCCTTACTTTACGTTTCTTTTAAATACTATTATTTAGCAAACTTTGCCAATTTAAAACGGCTACTAGTCTATTTTACTAGTAGCCGTAATAAAAATCAAACCATAACATTGCTTTATGCGCCGGTCTTTCGAATTTTGTCTCTTACGCGAAGCACCATGGATGGTGAAACAGACAATTCGTCGAATCCCATGTTGATGAAAGTCTCTGTCAGACTGGTATCAGCACCGAGCTCTCCACAGATTCCAACCCAGCACCCTTCTTTATGCCCATTGTCTACGACCATCTGAAGCATTCGTAGAATTGCAGGATGATGAGAATCATAAATATTGTCCAGCTTTGCGTTCTGACGATCAATCGCCAGCGTATACTGCGTCAAATCATTGGTTCCAATTGAGAAGAAATCAACTTCCTTTGCCAGCAGATCTGAAATCATAACTGCCGCCGGAGTTTCAATCATTACCCCAAGTTCCACTTCCTTGAACGGAATTCCATCTTGTCTGAGGGACTCTTTCACCTCTTCGACAATACTTTTAATCTTCTTTACCTCGTCCACTGATATGATCATCGGGAACATAATCGAAAGATTACCGTAATAGCTTGCGCGATAAATTGCACGAAGCTGGGTTTTGAAGATTTCCGGTCTGTCGAGGCAAATTCGGATTGCACGATATCCCATAGCCGGGTTATCTTCTTTTCCGAGATTAAAATAGTCTACCTGCTTGTCTGCACCGATATCCAACGTACGAATGATGACCTTTTTTCCGGCCATGGTTTCAGCAACACTCTTGTATGCCAAAAACTGCTGCTCTTCGGTTGGATAATCATCTGTTCCCAAGTAGAGAAATTCACTTCTGAACAATCCGATTCCTGAAGCATCATTCGCAAGAACTGCTGCCACATCAGATACGCCGCCTATATTCGCATAGAGATTGATTTTTCTTCCGTCTAAGGTCACATTTTCTTTGCCCTTTAACTGCTGAAGAAGCATCTTCTCTTCTTGCGCTTTATTTAGGCGCTCTGTGTATTTTTCCAATTCGCTCACCGGCGGATCGATGATGATAATTCCTTCGAATCCATCGACAATCGCGGTTTTGCCTTCGCAGTCCTCCGGATAATCTACGGAAATCAGTGCCGGAATGTTCATTGTTCTTGCAAGAATTGCGGTATGCGAATTTGCAGAACCATGTTTGGTGACAAAGGAAAGAACCTTTGATTTATCAAGCTGTACTGTTTCCGACGGAGCCAAATCATCTGCTAAGAGAATAACCGGTTCTTCCGAACGAATCCCATCAGCTCCGACACCGCACAAAATTCCAACAAGTCGATCTGAAATATCTTTGATATCGGCGGCTCTTGCACGCATATAATCATCATCCATTGCCGCAAACATTTCCGCGAAATTATCACCGGTCTGAGCAACTGCGTATTCCGCATTTACGCTCTGGTTCTCGATTATCCCAATTACCGCTTCTACAAAATCCGGATCCTCAAGCATCATCTGATGCACTTCGAAGATGGCCGCATTTACTTCTCCGACTTCTTTTAAAGCCTTTTCGTATAATGCAGCAAGCTGCTCAGAGGCATCTTGCTTTGCTTTTTCAAAGCGAGAAACCTCTGCAGCCGTATCGCTCACGCTTTTGCGAACGACGGTCTTGTCGCCTTTGCTGTAAATCTCAATTTTTCCAATCGCGATGCCGTTAAAGACACTCTTTCCCTTGATTTCCATATATTAAAGATTCTCCTCTAAGAATTTAGACAGGGTTGCAATTGCTTCTTCTTCCTGGTCGCCGTCTGCAGCGATGACAATCTGCTGACCGCATTTTACGCCAAGTCCCATAACTCCAAGAATTCTCTTTGCGTCGACTGCTTTGCCGTCTTTTGCAATTGTGATTGAGCAAGGGAACTTTGCAGCCTCCTTAATCAAAAGACCCGCCGGGCGTGCGTGAATTCCAAGTTCATCTTTAATGGTATAAGCAAATTCTTTCATAGTTTTTTCCTCTCTGTAGTTCGTAAAATCTAGTTCTCGGATACGTTTTTCTTGATTAATCCGAGTAATACTGCTGTTACAACAGAGCCAATCAGCCATGCAAGGATAAACAGAAGCGGATGTCCGATGGTTGCAATTACGAATACTCCACCATGTGGTGCCATCAATGTACATCCAAATAATGCTGATAAGCATCCGGCTACACCTGATCCGATTAAGGTACAAGGGATAACATGTCCCGGATCTGCAGCCGCAAATGGAATTGCACCTTCAGTAATGAACGAGAATCCCATTACAATGTTTGAAATCCATGAGCTTTGCTCTGCTTTTGTAAACTTCTTTGGGAAGATCTTGCAGGCAATTGCAATTCCAACCGGAGGAACCATACCACCGACCATGATTGCTGCCATTGCAATGTAACAAGCCTGAACCTTTGGATCTGAAAGGCTTGCGCCTGCATCAAGATAAGTCTGAGCAGTTCCAAGCATTCCTGTACCAAATACGTAAGCAGCCTTATTGATTGGGCCACCCATATCGATTGCCATCATTGCACCAAGAATCAATCCAAGAAGGACTAACATATTTGCATCTGATAATGCAGTCAGCATATTGCTGAGACCTACATTTACAAGTGCGATTAATGGGTTGAAGATAAAGCACATCAACACACTGATAATAAAGATACCGAGCAACGGATAAATCAAGGTTGGCTTAATTCCATCCAATGACTTCGGCAATTTCGAAAATGCTTTCTTTAGCAATAATACAATGGCTCCTGCAAGGAAACCAGCAACGATTCCTCCTAAGAATCCGGATACAGTTGCACCACCGTCAACCTGGGTAAATCCGAATTTAGCAATAAATTCGTTGAACTCGCCAAATTTTTCAAATGCATAATCTGCAATCTTCGCATTTCCGTTTGCAGCTAATAGACCACCGGCAAAGCCGACTGCAAGTCCCGGTCTGTCTGCAATAGAGTATGCAATGTAACCTGCAAGTACCGGAACCATCAGTCCCATCGCAAGACCACCTGCATACTTAAAGAATGCTGATAATGGAAGAAGTGAACCGAAATTGCCGGATCCGCTTCCGCCATATCCCATAATCGTATCAATCAGGAAAGCGATCGCAATCATAATACCGCCACCGATTACAAATGGAAGCATGTGAGATACACCACTCATCAAGTGCTTGTAGAATGCTCTTCCTGCTCCGCCCTGGCTAGATACGCTTTCTGTCTGTGCATCTTTACCTGATGCTACATATACGGAAGCATTTCCTGCGGCTGCGCGCTTAAGCAAATCTTCTGCCTTGTTGATTCCATCTGCAACCTTTGTCTGAATCAGCTTCTTTCCTGCGAAGCGATCCATAGGTACGTTGGTATCTGCAGCGACAATTACTGCGGTTGCTTTTTGAATGTCGGCATCAGTCAGCACATTCTTTGCACCACCTGAGCCTCTTGTTTCAACCTTGATTCCATAGCCTAATTCTTTTGCTTTTTTCTCAAGGGCTTCAGCTGCCATATAAGTATGGGCAATACCGGTTGGACATGCTGTAACTGCTACGATGAAGGTGTCTGCTCCGGAAGTCTGTGCCTTTTCTTCTTTTGCATCTTTTTCTGCTTCGGCTTTGTCAATCACTGCGAAGAACTCATCTACGGTCTTTGCATTGCGAAGTCCGTTTGTAAATGATTCGTCCATCAACATCACAGACAACTTGCTTAATACATCGAGATGTACATTGTCTTCTGTGTTTGGCGCTGCAATTAAAAATGCTAAATTTACAGGAGCACCATCTAAAGCATCAAATTCTACGCCGTTTGGTACAACCATTGCTGCAAGTCCCGGTGCACTGACTGCATCGCTCTTGCAATGAGGAATTGCGATTCCTTCACCGATTCCGGTGCTGCCTTCCTCTTCTCTTGCGAAAACACCTTTTTTATAAGTCTCTAAATCTTTGATGTTTCCGCGTTTGCCCATCAGCTCGACAAGCTGATTGATCGCATCTTCTTTGTTTCCGCACTCCGCTGAAAGCATGATGCTGTCAGCAGAAAGAAGATCTCTGATTTTCATGTTTTTTCCCTCCCTAGAATAGGTTTTTGTTGTTCTCGAGCAAACTCTCAACTTCTGCTCTTGTTGCCAGTTCTACTGAGAAGGCACTGGCGCTACCAGTGCATACCCCGAATTTAAACGCTTCTTTGTAGTCTTTATTGTTTAAATATCCGGTTAAGAAGCCTGCTACCATGGAATCACCGGCTCCTACCGAATTGACAACCTTACCCTTTGGTGCTTCTGCTTTTAGCACCTGTCCGTCCTCTGTTAAAAGTACGGCTCCTTCGCCGGCCATTGAAATCAATACATTTCTTGCTCCGGCTTCCTGCATTTTCTTTGCATAAGGGACAACCTCATCTCTGGTTTTTAACTCTACTCCATAGATTTCACCCAACTCATGATTGTTTGGCTTAATCAGGAATGGCTTGTGAGGAAGTACATTGACCAGGAGATCTTTTGTGGCATCCACCACAATATCGATTTCCTTGTTTTCTAAGTAAGCCATGATATCCATATAGATGGATTTCGGCATTACATCCGGGATACTTCCTGCCAATACCAGAATGTCCCCTCTCTGCAATTTGTCGAGTTTCTTATAAAGTGTTTGAATGTTTTCTTCCCGAATGTTTGGTCCCTGACCATTGATTTCGGTTTCATCCTCAGCTTTTAATTTGACATTAATTCTTGTGTTTCCTTCTTCTACCTCAATGAGGTCTGTGATAATTCCTTTTTCCTCAATCAGGCGAACGAACTCTTTTCCCGTGAAGCCGCCGCAGAATCCGAGTGCGACACTGTCGATTCCCATGTTTTTTAAAACAAGAGAGACATTAATTCCTTTTCCTCCCGGGAACATGATTTCGCTTTTTGTACGATTCACTGCACCGATTTTGAATTGATCGACTCCAATGATGTAATCAAGCGATGGATTGAATGTGACTGTGTAAATCATTCGCATGCCTCCATAATATTGTTCTGGCCTTTATATCCGCCAGGTGTATTGGTAGTAATAATCTTTGCATCCTTAAAGTCCGCAAATTTAATACTTGATATTTCATTGAATTTTGAAGGATCCGCAAGGATATATTTGTTTTTACAATTTTCCATGGATTTTTTCTTTACCATGGCTTCCTTGATTTCCGGAGTGGTATATCCCTTTTTCAGGCTAACTCCGTTTGTTCCCCAAAATCCTTTGGTGAAGTTATACTTCTCCAGTGCTTCCACTGCCTCTTCTCCGACAATGGCCTCTGTAGCTGATTTAAATTCGCCACCCAATATATAAGCTGTGTATCCTCTATCGGATAGCTTCTTCGCATGTGTGATTGCATTTGTGACAAAATGTACATTTTTTGCAGTGATATATTCGATCATCTGCTCGGTTGTCGTACCGGCATCCAAATATACAAAATCATCATCTTCAATTAAATTTGCCGCAAATTTTGCGATTGCATCCTTTTCGTTTTTATTTAACGCTTTTCGGTTAAGTACTTCTTCATCTTTTGTATTGACATTTGATACACGTGATATTGCGCCTCCATGCACCTTTGTTAAAAGATCTTTTCGGTCCATGGTATTTAAGTCTCTTCGAATCGTTGATTCAGATGCATCAAACTCTTGCATCAACTGTGCTACTGTAATACTTCCCCGCTCGTTAACCAATTCCAGGATTCTTGCATAACGTTCCTCTGTTAACATATATATTCGTCTCCCTCTGGCAGAATAATTCAAAATCATTCAAATTCCGCCATCTCTTGATTTGATTATATTTCCATTTTCCGTCACGGTCAATCACTTTCGGTCAAAATCGTTCACAAAATCTATACTTTGTTTTTGTCTGTTTTTAACAAAACATCCCTTTTGCCTCCTCTCATTTCTTCTGCTACAATACTTTTATGAGCAGAACAATTACTTATCAGATTCCAATCGAATATTCCGGTCGAAAAATTTCTGAATTCCTTCATTCTCAAGGGTTTTCAAAACAACTTTTGACCGCAATGCGACATACAAATGACTGCATTTTCTTAAATGGCGAGAGCGTTCATATGAACAGACGATTCTCCATCGCACCTTGTATGACTGATTTTTTGACAGATGATTTGACGGTCATCATTTCCGAAACCGGTCAACCGTCGGATATCATTCCGGTTTGTCTTCCCTTCGAGATTGTATACGAAGACGAAGATCTAATGGTGGTCAACAAACCTTCAGGTATGCCAATCCATCCTTCCAAATCCAACCCGGACAATGCTCTAGCCAATGCCCTTTACGATTTACATCTGAAACAACATTCCAATGAACCTTTTATATTTCGATGCGTGAATCGGCTTGATAAAGATACCTCCGGATTAACCATCATTGCTAAGCATCCGCTCTCTGCAGGAATCTTATATGAAGCTGTTAAATCCCGCAGGGTAGAACGCACCTACTATTGTCTTGTTTTTGAGTATGATGCCAATTCAAACCCTCTACCGGAAAGCGGCACGATTGCCCTTCCAATATCCAGAGATGAAGCAACAGACCATTTGCATTCTATTCGAAGATATATTGATGAAGAAAATGGAGCTCCGGCGATTACACATTACCAGGTCTTATCACGCAACAATGGCATTGCGTTAGTGGAATTTCATTTAGAAACAGGCAGAACACATCAAATTCGTGTTCATATGTCTGCTATTGGTTTTCCACTTCTGGGAGATCGCATCTATCATCCCGATGATCATTCTCTCCCCCGCCAAGCGCTTCACGCAGGACGATTGGATTTCTATCATCCTATCAATGGAAATTTGCTTTCTTTTTCTGTTGATTTTCCTGATGATATGGCCACTGTTATGGCAAATGCCGATATTTCAATGCAAAATAAATAAAACCTTCGCAACAAACAAATTTGCTTGATGTGAAGGTTTTTTAATCTTTTTTTTACCAGCTATCCCGATCTAAATTAAAATCACCACATATTTCTTGCATTTCTTCGTCGGCCTGCGCCATCAAATCAGCGCAATGCTTGAGTTTTTCTTCATCTTCAGCCGTAAATTCACGCTCTTTTTTATATCGAAGCTGATGCTCTGCTCCAGCCCAGAAATCCATAGCAGTTGTCCTAATCTGAATTTCCACCGGTACACTCATGCTTCTTTCTGCAAAATCCACATTAATGTGAATGATTAAATGAAGACTTCGATAACCATTTGCCTTTGGCTCACGAATGTAATCTTTTACTTCTAAAAGTTCAATACTCTTTTGTCTGGCTAGCATTCTCGCCACATAATACACATCTTCAATGAAAGGACAGATGACTCGAACGCCGGCAATATCATGAATATTTCCCAGCAATGCGCTGACGGTCATGGGAAGTCCCTTTTTCTCCATCTTGTATATGATACTTTCTTTTGATTTTATCCGGCTGCTAATTCCTGAAATCGGATTGCGATCGTTGCTAAACTGAAATTCCCCCTTGAGAATGTTCAGTCTTGATACCACTTCCTGTATGGCCGCCTCATGTATATACATCAGCTGACGATACTGCCTGTCCATATCAAGATAATCTCTGGCTTTCGGTGGCATAAAACTATCCTGTTCCACTGATATCACGGTCTTTTCGACTGAAATCTTCTCACTCATACGTTTTATTTCGCTCTTCCGCCGGAGCTGCTACCTCCATTATTTCTACCCATTATCGAGAGAATCCGAATAAATAAATTAATGATATCCAAATAAATATCCAATGCGCAATCTACTGCATTATCCGCAGTTTTTGGGAATTGCTGCGATCTCCAAAAATCATATCCGATATAAAGCGCAAAAATGATTGCTACAATATATGAATACGTATTGCTATAAAATCCAAATAGTGACATGATCAAACCTGATATCACAATTCCGAAAAGTGCGATTCCTAAAATTCCACCAAGTTTTGAGAAAAACTTCGGAAAGAGTAAAGATGCCAGAATCATAATGCCTGTGATTAACATCGTATAATAAAATGCTCCGGTCACAACTGCACTATTGACTCCACCGTAATAATATACTGATGTCGATATCAGGACTCCTACAGGGAGCACCACCATATTATATCCAAGGAAACTAATCACCGGACTGTTTGAACGATTTGCAATTACAGTTCCTGCAATCGCCAGCACAAAATATCCTATAATAAATACAATCGGATTCATGCTAAATGCAATTTTTGGTCCAATTGTTGCACAGAGAATATAATTTACAACCAAGCCATAGAATACGACCAATCCCATAATCAAATTATATGCTCTGTCTCCTATTATTTTGTCGCGTTCTACAAAAGCGCGCATACGCTCTGCTTTTCTTTCTGCTGATGATAATCCAACCATAAATATTCCTCTTTTCTATTTTTTTTCATTCGACTTCCTCATTATAACATGAGTTTTGTTTCTAAATTGTGATAAGCTTCTTATAATTTTATTAAGAAATTCTAACTAGCCAATTCCATCCTATTGCTTTATCATTTGAATATTCACATCACACAGATTCGGAATACCTGATACATTCGCACTTTCGCTGTACTGCCAAATCTCAAATGCATAAGGTGTTTGCGGTTTATCTTCATAATCTGCATACCAGACAGGATAATCCGATAATTCATTTAAGTCTAATTGATAGGCTTCCCAAAGCATATTGCTATAAATCATTCCGGTAAAACCCTCTGATTCTATTTTCTTCAAATATGCCAACGCATTGGCAGTAAACTGTTCCCCGCTGACATCATCCGTTCTTGCATCATCATCTGTGATTGTTTCAGGATCAAAAACCACAGGCATTTTCAAATCTTCTGATGTAACACCGGCCTTCTCTAATATTTCAATCGTAAATTTAGCCTCCTCAATAGCCTCCTCTTCACTGATTGCCTGAGAGAAAAAATATACACCGACATCTAGTCCTGCTTCTAATGCACCTTTCAAATTTGAGACCGCATAAGGATCTTCCACCAGCTGTCCAGAATTTCCATACCCTCGAAATCCTACGCGTATAATGGCAAATTCATAGCCATCTGCCTTTACCTTTGCCCAATCAATTTCTGCACTATATTTACTGACATCTACTCCTAAGCGATAAGTGTATTCTTCAGATAAATATGACATATTTCCATTCTCATCTCTTACAAAGTTATCCACATTATATGGGTTTAAAGGCCAATCATTGTGTATATCTATTGTATATTCATTTCCTTTTACATCCACAAACGTTAACTGTGTTTGCTCTTCTTCTGTGTTTTCCTCTTTTGTTGTCTCTTCATTGGTTGTTTCTTCATTGGTTGTTTCTTCATTGGTTGTCGATTCGGATTGTATGATACTTGTTAGATTCGATTCTATTTTTTTATCCTCACATCCACATATTGTAATATTCACAAGCAATATTGCTGAGAATAATAAACCTTGTGTACAAATTTTTTTTCTGTTCATAAAAGTGCTTCCTTTAACCAAAAAAATCGGTAGAGGTTAATCCATAACTTCTGCCGATTTTTAATCCGATATGAAGATTCGTCTATTACAATTCCTCTATTTCGTCAATCTTTTCTGTTAAACTACGAATTCCAAATACAACTAAGCAGGCAACTGCAATTACGGTTGTAATAATAACAATCACTGATGATTTTGATTTCTTCATATGAATCCCTCCGCTTCTTTTTACAAGATTTAATAATATGACATTTTTGTAAGTTCTATTCTACAATAATTTAAAAAAAAATAATAGTGGCTTAAAAAAATAGAAAATTGATACAAGAAATCATGTTGCTTGCAACATGCTCGCGCCGAGCGCGGTTGCTGAAGGCAACATATTCCTATCGCGCGAGTGCGCATCCATAGCGGAGCGTTTTTTATGATATAGAAATTTCGGAGAAATTTTCTATATCATAAAAAAGGATCCTGATATCCAGGATCCTAAAGGTGACTAACGGATTTGAACCGATGATCAGGGAGTTGCAGTCCCACGCCTTACCACTTGGCTAAGTCACCATATAT
>SVFB01000055.1 GCA_015057085.1 Lachnospiraceae bacterium | reverse complement strand
GCTTGGGCAATTTTTGCGCAGCGAGCCCCGATTTTGTGCGGGAAGAGGGATGTGGCTGTGGTTGCCAAAATCCGTACTGAGTAAGTGGCGGAGCCTGCACAAGCGAAGAAGTTCGAAGACCTGTTGCTGATGAAAGTGTTTGGATGGACTTATGTCTGCGAGGCGGAGAAATAGCGCCCTCGTGACCCGGAGAGAAAAATTCGATAATAGAAGAAGTGAAACGCGAGGGGGGAATCGGAGAGACAGATATGGAGCGCAGTGTAGCGTGTGTAAGGTGGATGGGCAAGGGGGCTTGAGGATTTTTTGAGGGGAAGTGAAAATTTTTTGTTTAATTTATAGGAAAAGTGTTCTATTCTATATATGATGAGATAAGTATATTCCCAGGAGGTAGGATTTGAAAATGGGAGTCTTCAAGAAGCCTGATTTTCTAAAATCATATATTTCAAATGGATTTGAAGCGATGCCTGGTGGCTTTTTCATATATAGAGCAGACGAAACCGAAGAAGTCATCTACGCAAACGAAGTGGTACTTCAAATCTATGAATGCGACAGCGAAGAAGAATTTGTGAATCTCACAGGAGGTTCCTTCCACGGCATGGTGCATCCGGATGATTGTGAAGTGGTAGAAAAACGAATCAAAAACCAGATCAAATCAGACGACGAACACTATGACCAAGTCTACTATCGCATAATGACAAAATCCAACCGCACTGTCTATATCATGGACTATGGCAGATATATCGAGGACCCGGATGAGGGCCCTCTGTTTTATGTGTTTATCACCTCAAGCCATATGAAATTAGACTCCCTGACCGGACTCCCGAATGACTGGTATTTCCTGGACCTGGCAGGGGAAGGAATGGCAGCAGCATATGCAAAAGGAAATCGCCCGGCCGTATTAACTTTCGACCTGGTGGGGATGAAAGGCTTCAATAGCAAATTTGGAAGAGACGAAGGAGACTGTCTCTTAATCGCATTTGCGGAAATGCTGGGGCGATATTTTGAAAACAACCATTGCTCAAGATTCGGAGAAGACCATTTCTATGCATATGTAGAAGAATCCGACGGCCTCGAGACGCTAATCAATGCACTGATCGTGGAACTGCACGAAATCAATTTTGGCAAAACACTTCCTGTCAAAGTTGGAATTGCAAAATACTCAAAAGATGTTACTGCGGCAGTTCTTTGTGACTGGGCAAGAATGGCTGCAGATTCAAAGAAATCCTTCTACGGCTCACACTTCTCATGGTTCGACGAGAAGATGTCCGAAGAATATATCAAAAAAGAATATATTCTAAGCAACTTAGATAGCGCCCTTGTAGACGGACGTATACAAGTATATTTCCAGCCGGTGATCCGAACATTGACAGGACAGCTTTGCAGCTTAGAATCCCTTGTACGCTGGGTTGATCCGGTTTATGGATTCATTTCGCCGGGAGAATTTATCCCGTTATTGGAAGAAAACGGACTGTCTTATAAGGTGGACCGCTTTGTGGTAAACCGCGTGGTAGATGCAATCAGCCGCAGACAAAAAAGTAAGGATCATCCTGTGCCTTGTTCTGTAAATATCTCCAGAACAGACTTTGAAGTCATCGATCCTGTGGAGATGGTGGCACGCGCTGCAGATGATCATGATATTCCAAGACGACTCATTTATGTTGAGATTACAGAATCCGCATTAACATCGGACAACGGTGTGGTTTTGCATGCCATCGAGCGCTTTCATAAAGCAGGCTTCCAGGTTTGGATGGATGACTTTGGAAGCGGATATTCATCTTTGAATGTGTTAAAAGATTATAATTTTGATGAAATCAAAATTGATATGGTCTTCATGAAAAACTTTGACGATCGCGCAAGAAAGATTGTAACCATGGCTGTGCAGATGGCCAAGAGCCTGGGCATTCACACGCTGGCGGAGGGCGTAGAGACAGAAGAACATATCGAATTTTTGAAATCCATCGGATGCGAAAAGATTCAGGGCTATTATTATGGCAAGCCTGTATCAACGGAAGATACCTATGATAAATTAAAGCAGCGTTTGCTTGTTCCTGAAACCCGCGAGATGATGTCATTTTATGATGAAGTTGGATTGCAGGATGTGGTATCAGACCGTCCGAAAGCACTTTATCTTTTCAACGGCACCACCTTCAAATCCATGTATTTCAACGAAAGATATCTGGAAGAGATTACGCTCATTGGTGAGAATCCAAAGGCCGCTTTGGATTGGAATATGAATTCCGATGAATCGCCGTTGGCGCGCAGATTCAGAGAACTGGCGCAGATTACCATCAGTACCGGACATCGGGAGAATATGACCTTTATCGCAAAGGATATTTATTTTAAGTTCTCCTTTGAAATGATTGCAGAGTGTCGCGAAGGCGTCATGTTCATAGCAGAAATTGATGGTGCTGTATATAACGAAATGAACGAAAATATCATGCTCGACGGAATTAACAGAAATATGCTGTTACTGTTCGATCGTGTATATATCGTGGATTTGGAAGAAGACACCAGACGTGTTGTAATCAGCAATCTGATTACAGAAGAAAACGGTTCTGTTGTAAAAGGAATCAAGGAATTCTATCAGAATTTCGGAAATCGCTATGTTTATTTGGATGATTTAAAAAGATATCGTGAGTTCTCGAAACATGATTATCTGATGAAGGCCTTGAATAAGAGCGGCAGAGGAAGTGTTTCCGAATATTTTAGAATTCTACAGGAAAACGGAAATTATGTCTGGTGCGAGATTGTTGTCATGGTGCTTGCGGACGAAGGCGCACAACGCTTATTGATTTGCGTGAAGCCTGCAGGATTTGATGCGGATAAGGTTCCTGCTTTTGCAAAGCGATTATCACCGGTTGTAGAGGGAGAGGCTTTGCTGGAGCGTCATATGCAAAATGATATGCTGGACGCATTGATTCAATTTTCCGGCATCAAGTTTTTCTGGAAAGATGTCGACCGTAGATTTGTGGGCGCAAGCCAGGCGTTTCTTGATTATTATCGGTTCAAATCGCTGGATGATATCAAGGGAAAAACCGATGAGGAAATCGGATGGCATTTGAACGACATGCCATATCAGGATCATGAAAAAGAAGTGCTTGAGCATGGTCAAATTGTACGAAATGCCCCGGGCGAGAATGTGGTAGATAATGTGGTACATAACATTCTTGCATCCAAATTCCCGGTTTACCATGATGGCAAAATCGATGGATTGATGGGTTTCTTTATCGATGTGGAAGAGGATACCAGTATCGAAAGTGATTTGGGTATGGCCAGCAGAATTGACGAAGTGACGGGACTTATGAACATCCGTGGCTTCTTCATGACATTGATGGTGCTCGATGATAATTATCGCTTAAATGATGAGGATTATACCGTCATCAACTTTGATGTGCCGCAAATGGAATCTGTTCGCAGAGCATACGGCGAGAATGTTGCGATGAATATGATTCGGACTGTGGGCGAAAATATTCGTAAGAAATTTGCGTTTAATGCGACTTTGGCGCGTGTGAATGGCTGTAGCTTTTATGTATGTATGCGAGGCAATCTGTCAAAGCAACTTTCAAAGACCCTCGATCAATTAAAAGAAAGCATCGATAATATCACAGAAGTCAGTGGAAGAATGGTAAATCTGCATCTGCTTTATGGAATTGCTCACGGGGCCGAGGCAAAGACCTTTGAGGGTGTGGTAGATTTAGCCGAGGAAAGACTAAAAGAGAGTCGCGACATCTATCAGATTAAGGATGTGAGAGTACAGTCTGAACAGCTGGATCCGTATAACGAGCTTCCGCTTCCGTTTTTGGTTGCACGACCATATATGGAAAACGGCGAATATGTAGATATGGAATATGCTTATGTCAATATGAAGTATTGCGAAATTACCGGAATGAGAACCGAGGATTTTATTGGAAAGCGATACTTTGATATATTCCCGAATACCAGCAAGAGATGGTTGGATTATGGAGTGCGCGCATCTAAGGGCGAAGTGATTCATGACAGAGCATACGGAGGTGCAATTGGTGGTGTGGTTGATTTCGTGGCAGCTCCATCTACCAAACCGGGCTATGCGGTATTCCTGTTTTTGTCAATTGACGCAAATCAGAATCTGTATCAGACTTCAGAGAATATGCTTTGGACAACAGAAGCCATCATCGCTGTGCTCACAAAGTGTGAGAGCGTGTTGGATTTCTCTGAGACAATGAATGTGATGCTAGAGCAGGTTGGACAGCTTCTGGGAGCAGACCGTGCCTATATTTTGCAGACAGATCGTCAGACATATAGTGTGACCTATGAGTGGTTGGGCGAAGGCGTGTCTTCGATTATGCCGGAAAATCAAAATCGCTCCTATGATTCTTTGGAGAAATCCGAGCGATATATCGAAGAAAATTCATGTATTCGTGTCGAAAATGCAACTGACGGAAGAAAAATCAACGAAGTATTGTACGATTACATGCGCGCGCACGATATTTATAATTTCATTCATGTTCCGATTTTCCTGGATGGTGTTCTGATTGGATATTTCGGTGTGGATAACCATAATACATCATCGAATATCGATCCGGAATTGATGATGGAGACGCTGGCGAAATTTATTGCATCAAAGATTTACAAGCGCGAGATGTATGTACGCAGATTGCTGGTGGAAGAAGATGTAGAAGAACCGGAGCATATTCCGACGCCTGTCCAGTCCACGCAAAAGAGCGACCGCGAATTCGGTATTCGCGTGGCAAAGATTCTCGACAGTACGGAGCGCTATGAAGACAGTATCAATCATGTGCTTCGTCTGGTCGGTGAAAATACCGGCGTGGAGCGAATTGCAATTCTTGAGAGAGATGGCAATATTGTCAACAATACCTTTGAGTGGTGTGCGGAAGGAATTTCTTCTGAAATGCGGATGCTTCAGCAGATGGATTATGAGATATTCTTCAAGCAGTGGGAAGTGCAACTGAAAGGAAATTCAGGTTATACGATTGAGAGCGTGGAAAGCTATCGCATAATCAATCCGAATCTGTATGTTGCCTTAAATGGAATCGGTGCGCGAAATGCCTTGGCTACAGCCTACTACAATAATGGTCAGGTAATGGGCTTTATCATAGCATGCAACTATAGCGAAGCCAATTTGCGTCGTACCAAAACCATTATGGATGCCATTGTTTACTTTGTGGGTGCGAAGCTGAGTGCACATCACTTCCAGAAAATTAACAGTTTCGACGATTTGACAGGAGTTCATAATCGAAATGCGATGCTGATTCGTCAGGAAGAGTTGCGCCGCGCGCAAACCGGAAGTGTAGGTATCATCTTTGCGGATTTGAACGGCTTAAAGGAAGTCAATGACCGAAGCGGTCATGAAGCCGGAGATCGGTTTATCCGAAATGCTGCTCATGTGCTTGAAGAGGTATATGGCATAGAGAATATTTACCGAAGCGGCGGAGATGAGTTTATGATTATCCTTCAGGATGTGACGCAGGAGTACTTCGACGAGTTGAAGCAGCAGTTGGAGAGCCGCTTGAGCGATCCGCTGGCGCCGAAGATGGCAGCAGGATTTGCCTGGGCTTCCGATATCAGTGAATTGGATGTTGCGATTCAGGAAGCAGACAAGAAGATGTACAAGGATAAGAATAAATTCTATCAAAAACACAAACGCTATCGCAATGAATAAAGAAAATAAAGAATAAGAAAAAAGCCTGTCCTATTCGGCAGGCTTTTTTCTCGTTTGTTGTTGAAAGTATAGAAAAAGAATTTTAGGTCGTAGGGGGGCCTCGACCAGGGGAATCCTTTCCGGCAAAGTTATAAATGTGAGCAGATGCGTTTCACCTGCACGTGATGTTCGCCTGAAATCCAATCCACATCATTGGTAATCCAGCTCATAATTTCAAACATCTTTGTCTCCCAGGCGATATCCGCCTGACGATCCTCTTCCGTGCGATCATGCTCCATGGTTGTATCGATTTCATCATAGCCAAAGATATATCCACCGGCGCTCCAAATCGAAAAGTTGCTGTCCGGCCCTTTGGTGACTTCCTTGCCACGCGCGGTTACTAACGCATCATGGCGACGTTTGTATTCTGCTTCTGAACCAGGGACAAGTTTAGTCATAAATACGCGATGACGTATCAATTCCTTTGACTGTCGTACAATTCCAAAATCTTGATACATGAGCGACATTGGTTTCCAAGGTTCGGAAATCCAGTCGTATATTCCTTCGAATGTCTGATTTAGTCTTCGGAAAAAATCTTTCTTTTCCTCCTCTAAATCCGTGAAAATATAATCGGTTTCAAAATAGCCAAAGAGTAAATCCTCTGCGTTCCAAATTGAAAAGTTATGAATGTCGCAGGCATCTAAATGCGCAGTCAGCGCCTGCCAGTTTTCGCCCAAAAGTCTGCCGAAGTCGGATAACTTTCCGGGACGAAGTTTGAGCGCGAAGCTGTTTCGAACCATAAAAATCCTCCCCATAAATTAATTACAAATATAAATTATCATTTTGACATAGTCGAAAATAGAAGAAAATAATTGGATTTTGGGGAAAATATTTAGATATACTTTGATAAACAAGGAAACCTGGGCTAAAATAAAACAAAAACCGCATGAAGATTCGCGGCAAAGGAGCAGATATGGCTGTGGATAAGAAATTAAAATACTTTGAATTGGTAGAGGAATTGCGTACTTCGATTAAAAGCGGAAAGATTCGGCCCGGGGAGAAAATTCCTTCCGAAAACCAGCTGTCGGAGCAATATGGTTTCAGCCGACAGACCGTGCGAAAGGCCATTGAAATCTTGACCGAAGAGGGATATGTCTATGCAGTTCACGGAAGAGGCACCTTCGTATCAGAACTTTTGCTGCATTCTACCAAATCCAACAATATCGCGGTTATGACCACATATCTGTCGGATTATATTTTCCCGCGTGTGATTCAGGGAATCGATGATGTAATGACAGAAAACGGATACAGCATCATATTAAAGCGCACCAACAATTCGCGATCCAGAGAGGCAGAAAATTTAGAAGAGCTGATCAAAAAGGATATCGACGGACTAATAATCGAGCCATCCAAAAGTCAGATATACTGCAGACATATGAATCTTTATCAAGCATTGGACAATTACAAGATTCCTTATGTCTTCATTCAGGGCAGCTATTCTCAAATGGAGGAGAAGCCACATATTCTGCTTGACGATTGCAAGGGTGGATATCTGGTGACAAAGCATCTCATCCAGCGGGGGCACCGCAATATTGTGGGCGTCTTTAAGGCGGATGATAGCCAGGGACTTTTGCGCCACAAGGGATATGTGAAAGCACTTCAGGAAGCCGGGATTTCGTATAATCCGGATTTCGTAATCTGGTTTTATACAGAGGATCGGAAAAGTCATCCGGTGCAGAAACTTTCGCAGATGCTAAAGCTTCGAAAGGAAGTACCATTTGATGCAGTGGTGGCCTACAACGACCAGATTGCAATGGAATTGTATGATGTCATAGAAGCGGAAGGGCTACGCTGTCCGGAGGATATCGCATTAACCGGATATGATGATTCCTATCTGGCTGCATCGGGCAAAATTCCACTGACAACAGTATCCCATCCGCAGGAACAATTGGGTCGAATGGCGGCGGAGCTTTTGATTCGATTGATGAACGGAGAGGCCTTGTCTTACGAGGAAACACATGTGATTATTCAGCCAAAGCTGGTTGTGAGGGAGAGCAGTTAGCAGTTAGAATTCAATAAAGGATTCAATAAAGGTTCAAAAATATACAACTTGTAACGTTGACCGTACAAGTTGTATATTTTTATTTAAAGAAAGGGGAAAAGCAAATGAGCAACGCAAAAGAATTGATCGCATCCGGAAAAGCGGTTATCGGAATCGAGTTTGGTTCAACACGTATCAAAGCAGTATTGGTAGATGAGGCTTGCAAGCCTTTGGCATCAGGGGCGCATGATTGGGAGAACCGTCTGGTGGACGGCGTATGGACCTACAGCCTGGAACAGATTTGGAGCGGTTTACAGGATTGTTACAGCAAGCTGGCAGCAGATGTAAAAGCACAGTATGATGTGACCTTAACAGAAGTTGCAGCCATCGGAATCTCAGGTATGATGCACGGATATCTTCCGTTTGACCAGTCCGGAGAACTTTTGGTACCGTTTAGAACCTGGCGAAATACGATTACAGGAGAGGCTGCGGCAGAATTGACAAAGGTATTTGGATTTAATATTCCGCAGAGATGGAGTATCGCACATCTGTATCAGGCGATTTTAAACGAAGAAGAACATGTAAAAGATATCGATTATTTCACCACATTGGCGGGTTATATTCACTGGAAGTTGACCGGAGAGAAGGTGCTTGGTGTAGGTGAAGCAAGCGGAATGTTTCCGATTGATTCAAAGACAAGAGAATATAATGCACGCATGATTGCGCAGTTTAATTCCCTGGATCGTGTGGCAAAATATGGATGGGAACTTCAGGATATTTTACCGAAGGTATTATTGGCCGGTGATGCGGCAGGCACATTGACAGAAGAAGGTGCAAAGCTTTTGGATGTCAGCGGCAACTTAAAGGCAGGCATTCCATTCTGCCCACCGGAAGGAGATGCGGGAACCGGAATGAGCGCGACGAACTCTGTGGCAGTGCGCACAGGAAATGTTTCTGCAGGAACATCAGTATTTGCAATGGTGGTGCTGGAGGAAGAATTAAAGGCAGTGCACGAGGAACTGGATTTGGTTACCACACCGGTTGGAGATACGGTAGCAATGGTTCATTGCAACAATTGTACATCGGATCTGAACAAGTGGATTGGGCTCTTTAAAGAATTTTCGGATTTATTTGGTTGCAACATCGATATCAATGATATCTATGGAACTCTTTATAAGAATGCGATGACAGGCGCAAAGGATTGCGATGGAATCGTGGCATTTAATACCTTATCAGGAGAACCGGTCATCGGCACAAACGAAGGACGTCCGATGGTATTCCATAAGCCGGATGCAAAGGTGAATCTGGCAAACTTTATGCGTGCGCATCTCTATGCGTCTTTGGCAACATTAAAAGTAGGTTGCGATATTCTCTTTAAAGAAGAGCATGTGAAAGTAGATACCATCTACGGTCATGGCGGACTCTTTAAGACAGAGGGTGTAGGCCAAAACATTTTGGCTGCTGCAATGAACGCACCTGTCGCATTGATGTCAACAGCAGGTGAAGGCGGACCATGGGGTATGGCAATTTTGGCATCATATATGGTGCACAAAGCACAGGGAGAGGAATTCGCAGATTTCCTGACCAATCGTGTATTCGCCGGAGAACAGTCAAAGGTGGCACAACCGGATCCTGAGGATGTAAAGGGATTCGATGCTTATATCGCAAATTACGTAAAGGCAGTAAAGGTACAGCAGGCTGCAATCGAGGCACTTCCGCTGTAAAGATTATATAATTGGAGGTTTATTATGTTAAAAGTAGCAAATTATAAGTTTTGGTTCTGCACAGGTTCACAGGATTTGTATGGTGATGAGTGTCTTGCAAATGTTGCAGCTCATTCAAAAGAAATCGTAGATACCTTAAACAAGTCCGGTGTACTTCCTTTCGAGGTAGAATGGAGACCGACATTAATTACAAACGAGTTAATCAGAAAGACATTTAATGAAGCAAATAATGATCCTGAGTGCGCAGGTGTCATCACCTGGATGCACACCTTCTCTCCGGCAAAGAGCTGGATTTTGGGACTTCAGGAGTACCGCAAGCCATTGCTTCACTTACATACACAGTATAATCGCGAGATTCCATACGAAACCATGGATATGGATTTCATGAACGAGAATCAGGCTGCGCACGGAGACCGTGAGTATGCACATATTCTTTCTCGTATGCGCATTGAGCGCAAGACCATCGTGGGATATTGGCAGGATCGTGATGTGCAGGAGCGCATTGCAGAGTGGATGCGCACAGCAGTAGGTATTGTAGAATCAAGCCACATCCGTGTGATGAGAGTCGCAGACAACATGAGAAATGTAGCAGTTACAGAAGGCGATAAGGTAGAGGCACAGCTGAAGTTTGGATGGGAAGTAGATGCTTATCCGGTGAACGAAGTGGCTGCTTGCGTAGAATCCGTATCCGCATCCGATGTCAATGCCTTGGTAGATGAATATTATGACAAATATGATATTGTATTAGAGGGAAGAGATCCTGAAGAATTCAAGAAGCATGTAGCAGTACAGGCGAAGATTGAATTGGGATTTGAGCGCTTCTTAGAAGAGAAGAATTATCAGGCAATCGTAACACACTTCGGTGATCTTGGATCACTTCAACAGCTTCCGGGTCTTGCAATGCAAAGATTGATGGAAAAGGGCTACGGATTCGGTGCTGAAGGAGACTGGAAAGTTGCAGCGATGGTTCGCCTGATGAAGATAATGACCACCGGCAAAAAGGACGCAAAGGGAACTTCTATGCTTGAGGATTACACCTATAACTTGGTTAAGGGTAAGGAAGGTATCATCGAAGCGCATATGCTTGAGATTTGTCCATCCATTGCAGAAGGACCGATTCAAATTAAAGTTCAGCCATTGTCAATGGGCGATAGAGAAGATCCGGCACGTCTGGTATTCCAGTCAAAGACCGGTCCGGGTATCGCAACCTCTCTTGTAGATTTGGGCAATCGTTTCCGTCTCTTGATTCAGGATGTAGATTGCAAGAAGGTTGAGAAGCCGCTTCCAAAGCTTCCGACCGCAATCAATTACTGGACACCGCAGCCTGATTTCTATACAGGAACAGAAGCCTGGCTTTTGGCAGGCGGCGCACATCATACAGCATTTACCTATGATTTAACTGCTGAGCAGATGGGCGATTGGGCTTATGCAATGGGCATTGAGCCGGTATTTATCGACAAGAACACTAATATGCGCGACTTAAAGCGTGATTTAATGTTGGGCGAAGTATTCTATAGATAATATATCAAGTCTCGCTCGCGAGACTTGATATTTCATATGCAAATTAATTGGGGTTCCCGCAAGGGAAAGAAAGGAATGATCATGAAGATTTTTGTAGACACCGGTAAAATTGAAGAAATTAAGATGGCAAATGATATGGGTGTAATCTGTGGTGTGACCACAAACCCTTCCTTGATTGCAAAGGAAGGCGGACGCCCTCAGGAAGAAATTTTAAAGGAAATTGCTTCCATCGTAGATGGTCCGATTTCCGGAGAAGTGAAGGCAACTACAGTAGATGCTGAAGGAATGATTAAAGAAGGTCGCGAAATTGCTGCACTTCATCCAAATATGGTTGTTAAGATTCCAATGACCGTGGAAGGATTGAAGGCTGTTAAGGTGCTTTCGTCAGAAGGCATTAAAACAAATGTAACTTTAATTTTTAGCGCAAACCAGGCAATTTTGGCGGCAAACGCAGGTGCAACCTATGTATCTCCGTTCCTTGGAAGATTGGATGACATCAGCCAGCCGGGAATTGATTTGATTCGCGACATTGCAGAAATCTTTGATATCTATGGATATGATTGCGAAATCATCGCTGCTTCTGTCCGTAATCCGATTCATGTAACCGATTGTGCATTGGCAGGTGCTGATATTGCTACGATTCCATATAAGGTAATCGAACAGATGACACATCATCCATTAACCGATCAGGGAATTGAGAAATTCCAGAAGGATTACATCAGTGTATTTGGCAAATAATTTTTCAAAATGGGAGAGACCAGATGTTAGAAGAATTAAAACAACAAGTCTATGAAGCAAATATGGAATTGCCGCGTCGCGGCCTGATTACCTATACATGGGGAAACGTAAGCGGCATTGATCGCGAAAGCGGATATTTTGTAATTAAGCCAAGCGGAGTGGATTATGACAAGCTTCGTCCGGAAGATATGGTTGTGATGGATTTAGACGGCAACAAAATCGAAGGCGACTATAATCCATCATCCGATACAGCAACCCATTTGGAATTGTACAAGAAATATCCTTGTATTGGAGGCATCGTGCATACACACTCTCCGGAGGCTGTTGCATGGGCTCAGGCAGGACGTGATATTCCTTTATATGGAACCACACATGCGGATTATTTCCTCGGACCAATCCCATGTGCCAGAAATCTGACCACAGAGGAAATCAACGAAGCCTACGAGAAGAATACCGGTGTTGTCATCATTGAGACCTTTGAGCAGCGTGGAATCAATCCTGAATATACTCCGGCTGTGCTTTGCCAGAACCACGGTCCGTTCACCTGGGGAAAAGATGCGGCAGAAGCGGTTCACAACGCGGTCGTACTCGAAGAAGTGGCAAAGATGGCTCGAAACACGGAAGCCATTAATCCAAATGTAAAGCCGGCTCCGGATAATATCAAGGAGAAGCATTTCTATCGCAAGCATGGCGAAAATGCTTACTACGGACAAATTAAAAAATAAAATCTTAAATTAAAAAATGAAAAAGCCGGTCTTTGCACCGGCTTTTCTTCTCCGGGGTATCCGGACCGATATTTGTAACCGCCTCGCCGGCAAAAGTCCATCTTCGAAGTTCTTCAATCAGCAACAGGTCTTGTAGTTCTTGCTTTATGCAGGCTCCATAAACTTTGTTGGCGGATTTTGTTTTGCAACCACGCCAACATTCCCTCTTCCCGCACAAGGTCTTGCTGCGAAAATTGCACCAACGTGTTTCGCTTCTTCTATTACCGAATTTTTCTTTCTCCGGGGT
>SVFB01000054.1 GCA_015057085.1 Lachnospiraceae bacterium | reverse complement strand
TTCCTCGTCCCCTCGTCTTCCTAAAATTTAAGTCTCGCTCGCGAGACTTGGCGCGAGATTTGCGTCAGCGTAGCTGACATATTTCATATGCAAATCTCTGCGCATCCTCGCGGAGCGTTTATCTCAGTCGGAGATTGTAACTCCGACTGAGATAAATGTATCACAATCTCCGAAAAACCAATTTAATCTTGATTCTTCAAAGTATTGTCATCTGCATAACTATTGTGTCGACTGTTCCTCATCCTTGAAATAAGTTCCGTTGGCACCCAATGTGTCGTTATATCTGCTGATATCGATGGCATCCGACTCTGAATCATAGCCGGTCATATTCGCAATGGTTGCGCTGAGGCCGGATACAGTCGCTGATACCTGATAGCCTGTCTCATCAAATAGGAATTCATGTAACTTTGAAACATTTGTTGAAAGTGTACACGGAATTACGCATGAACCCAGTCCCGATACCGAATCCGACGTCACCGTAAACGGGAAACCTGTAGATGCGGCGATGTTGTAATCAGACACATGCTTTGCAAGCGTTGTAATCTGCTTTAAGCTCAATGATGTGGAAATATCATCAAAGGTATCCTGACAAATCTTGAGCAAGGTGGTTACCCCTGCGGTCTTTGCCTTTTCTAAAAGAGCTTGAATTACAATTCTCTGACGTGAAGTACGCAGATAATCATCTCCGGCTGTCTTTCGGATACGCGCATAGCAAACTGCCTGGGTTCCGTCCAAATGCATCTCGCCGGATCCTGATAAGTAGGATGTGTTTTTGCCTGTGACATTGTCCACATCCTGCAGATAGGTATTCAAGAGTTCGACTTCCTGAGATGTCAAATTCAAATCCAGACCGCCCAAATCGTCAATGACGGTTACAACTGCTGCCCAATCCACACTGACATATTCCGTAATATTTAAGTCAAAGTTTGTATTCAGCATTGCAACCGCATAGGTTGCGCCACCCTTTGCATAGGCTGAATTTGCCTTTTTATATTCGTCGTTTCCGACATTTAGCACGGAATCTCGAAAGACTGATACAAGCTTAACCTCATGTGTTTCCCCGTTGATGCTTGCAATCATAATTGTATCAGAATTACCGGTATTGTAGCTTCCTTCACTACGGTTATCCAATCCAAAAATTGCGATATTGGTATAACCATTCATTGTTTCCAATGATTCTTCATCAAGATCCGCGTTTATTCCCGCTTCTTCTGCTGTCATATCATTGTAGTTAATCTTGCGAACCAAAGAAACCACATAAATTCCCAGCAGAATAACGGCGAGAACCAGGAGCTCAAGCATAAAGGCTGCAAGCTTTCTTCTGCGCTTTTTTTGTTTCTTGCGCTGATTTACAGCTCTCCGGTTCCCGTATCTGTTATTTGTTGCCATATAATACAAATCCCTTAATTATTTTTTAGCCGAAGCATTTTAATACTTCTGCCTTTAAAGCTTCCAGTTCCTGATCGGCGCTTGCCAAATCAGTGCCCTTAATTCCGCAGTAGAATTTAATCTTAGGCTCGGTTCCGGAAGGTCTTACGCAGCACCATGCGTTATTATCCAACTCGAAATAAAGTACGTTGGAGGATGGAAGTCCGGTCTTTGTCACTTCGCCGGTCTTCATATCTTTTCTGGTGTCAGCCTTGTAGTCGCGCACTGCGAGCACTTCGAAGTTTCCGATCTTAGCCGGTGCATTCTCTCTGGCCTTGTTCATGATTTCCTGAATCTGTGCCGCGCCGTCAATTCCCTTTAATTCGAGTGTTGCAATGCCTTCACGATAATATCCGTACTTCTCATAGATATCAATCATTGCATCCCAAAGTGTCTTGCCCTGTGACTTGCAGTAAGCTGCAACTTCGCAGAGCATGGTAACTGCTGCAGGAGCATCCTTATCTCTTGCATAGGTTCCAGGCAGACAACCGTAGCTTTCTTCCATACCGAAGACATAATTGTGGCTTCCAGTCTTTTCGAATTCAAGCATCTTCTCGCCAATGTATTTAAATCCGGTTAATACTTCGATCAATTCCACATTGTATGCTTTTGCAATTGCCTTTGCCAAATCAGTTGAGACAATGGATTCAACCATTGCAGGATTCTTTGGCATTGTGCCGTTTTTGGTCTTTTCAGCAAGAATGTATTCTGCAATCAGCATTGCAGACATGTTACCTGTGAAGGTGACATACTCTCCACTCTTGGTATCCTTGCAATATACGCCAAGGCGGTCGGCATCCGGATCTGTTGCAAGCACGATATCTGCATCTTCTGTCTTTGCCAATTCAAGTGCAAGCTTCCAAGCGTCCGGGTTCTCTGGGTTTGGATACGGACAGGTTGGGAAGTTACCATCCGGAACTGCCTGTGAAGGCTCGATTAATACCTGTTCGAATCCCAAATCCTTTAATACACGCTGAACCGGACGAAGTCCTGTTCCATGAAGCGGTGTATAAACAATCTTGATATCCTTTGCCATATCTTTGATAATTTCAGGATGAATGGAAAGCTTACGCAATTCTCCGAAGTATCCTTCTTCGATTTCATCCGAAATCACATTGTAAAGGCCAGCCTGAATTGCAGCTTCCTTGTCCATGGTCTTCACCTGATCAAAGGAAGTTACCTTTGCAACCTCTGCCATGATATTGGAATCATGAGGTGGTGTTACCTGTGCACCGTCCTCCCAATATACTTTGTATCCGTTATATTCTCTTGGATTATGACTCGCTGTCAGTACTACACCTGCGATGGTATGCAAATTGCGTACTGCATAAGATAGTTCCGGAACCGGAGCAAGCTGTGGGAATACATAAGTCTTGATTCCGTTTGCAGCAAGGCAAAGCGCAGTTGCATCTGTGAATTCATCATGCATATTACGTGAATCATGGGCGATTGCCACACCACGTTCTGCGGCTTCCTTTCCCTGAGATAATATATAATTTGCAAGTCCTTGAGTTGCCTGACGAACAGTATACACATTCATACGATTGGTACCGGCTCCGATTACACCACGTAATCCCGCAGTACCAAACTCAAGTGTACGATAAAAACGATCTTCGATTTCTTTTTCGTCTCCTGCGATAGCCTTTAATTCAGCCTTTGTCGCATCATCAAAATACGGATCGTTGCACCAGGTCTCATATTGCTTCTTGTAATCCATCTTACGAATCCTCCTATTTTCGACTAATAAAAAACCATATGTACTATTATTTTAGCACATATGGTTTTCGTTTAATATCATTATTTTTAACAACAACTAGCATTCTAAATACAAATGCTTAAGGGAAATTACTATATTCATCTTCCCATCCATCCACCTGATCGGCAGGGATTACAATTAAGGAATCCGGGCAATAACGTCCGCGTCCTGATACACTTGATGACTTTGTAATCAAGTCTCCGTCATAATACATAACGGCAGAACTTCCTCCGTCCAAAGCTCCGGCCTGAACAGCCTTGTAGCGCTCCATAATGGTTGCACACTCGCCGACTGTTGCACCCAGTGAATATCCCACCTGGCGTCCGTCGATAATCAGCATCATAAAAGTCTTATCCGACTGCTGTCCAATAATGGTTCGCGGCTGAATTCCATTACCACCGGAATCTGTGGTCAATACATTCTCGCCATCGATGATGAGCGCCGGATAGAACTGTACGCCCCAACGATATTTTGAAACATTATCTGATGAATAATTTGTTACATAAAGCAAATTATCAAAGGTCATTGCATACAACTTCATGGAGTTCGGATGTCCGTATTCCACACCATCCACGATACATGCGCCACGCACAATCGCACCGGATCCGTGTCCGCCCACATCCTCAAACGGTGCTGCATTGATTGCAAGCAATGCACCATAAGAATCTCCGAAGTCTTCTATTTCTTCTCCGTAAGAACCAAAGCTCTTAGAAAGTACATGCTTAATCTGTTCAGGTTCTTTGACAAATGCCATCTTACCTACATATCCATCTCCTGTCACTTCAGTCAGGAAGAAGTTGTTTGCAGTATCCACAACCAGCACTCTGTCTCCGCCTGTGGTATAGATGTTTAAATCGCCATCCATATTATCGATTTTGATATTCTCGTATCCGTATGAAAGAACACTTGGATTTTCATCAAGATAATCACGAATGGAAGTGGTATCCAATTCCCAATAAGTTGCATAGAACCAATCGGAACCGGTTAAGTTCGCATTCTTGTTGGTCTCTTCGTTTTTCCAAGTACTTTCCATATTTTCCTGGGCAATTGTCTGGGCGTTAATATCTGCTACGACAGCATTGATTACACTTCGCGGAAATACAAGTCCCGCCAGCCATTGATGGGAATGGGTTGTAACCGCAGTCTCGATATAAAGGCTACGCCATCCCGCAATGAAGGCATTGTTCGTGTAGCTGATATATTCACGTATTCCAAACGCAATTACGCCGATGATAGAGATTGTTGTGAAGATCCGGGCCACGATTTGCTTGCCGGACTTTTTCTTTTTTCGTCTATTTCTCGCCATAGGTACCTCGTTCATTTTTTTATCAAACTATTGCCTATTATATCATCTTTTCAGAAAAAACATAGTACAATATTTCTTAAGATATTCTGAATTTTATTCCATAACCGCATCTGAGGTAGTAATTTTCACCCGGGAATCCTTGCATTCCGTATAAAAATTTTTCAGAATTCGGCTGATGATAGTTCGAATCTGATCAATATCGCCCGGATCCATCAAGATGATCAAATACTGGTTGGATGAATATCGGGTGCAGACATCCACACTTCGCACGGTAAGGCGAATCTCGCGCTCTAACAGTGCCATGATATTTTCCATTTCTTCAAATACAATATCCGGATGCTCTTCCACATTCAAAAGCACCAGATGAAATTCATGATTATAGCGTCTCTTTAAGTTGATAAAATACTCATACAACTTCGCAAATTCACGGAATTCCACATTCATCGCGCCATGATAGCTTCCGGAATTTTTAAGTGCCGTTGTAAGGCGAGCCAGATTATGTTCATCCTTTTGCTCATCTTCATCATTGCTTTCGCGATAGAAGAAGTATCCGTCTTTTCCGTTTTGTTTCACATGATACAGTGCCTTATCTGCCTTGCTGTATGCCTCTTTGTAGGTAGTTTCCGGCGTGGTTGCCACAAGTCCCACCGAAATAGAAGCCGCGCGGATTGCAGGATCGCGTTCCTTTTTCTCCAGGAAGGTTCCGATCATAGACTCAATGATTTCAGAAATTTCAGCATCCGAAACCCCCTTAAAGAACAGCAGGAATTCGTCGCCACCCATTCTGCATGCCAAGGCATTTGAGGCATTTGCCAGCAAAATATCGCCGATGAGCTTTAATACTCTGTCTCCTGCCTCATGTCCAATAGTATCATTGATTCGTTTGAGATTATCCACATCCATAAATGCCAGATAACCGGATGTTTTTGCGATGGCCTTTTCGATTTCCAGTTCGCCCACTGTTCGAATATTAAGGCCGGTTAAGCTGTCTGTACTCAGCTCCTTTTGGCGCTTTTCCAACGCCAGGGTTCTGTGAATACGTTCCAATAACACATCCGGTACCATAGGCTTTGTTATAAAATCCATGACACCTAATTTAAAGCCTTCTACTTCGCTGCTTCGATCGTCATCCGCTGTTAAGATAATCACCGGAAGATGATCATAGATGGGATCCTCTTTGAGTTTTCGAAGCACATCAAGCCCGCTCATATCCGGCATATGCAAATCCAGCAGCATAAGCGAAGGAAGCGCATGTGTGCGCAAATAATCCAAAGCTTCATGTCCGCTCATTGCCACATCCACCTGATAGTGCTTGCTTAAAATGGTGCGGCCGATTTTTACATTCATATTGTCGTCATCTACAAAAAGGATGGTGCTGTTTGTCTTCATCTTTGTTCCCCTAATCCACTACGTTACTAATTTTGCTACAATATTGGCGGAAATGCTCCATTACCGCCCCATGATTTTCTTCTACATATTCATAGTTTCCGTCCTTGCATGCGAATTCCAGCAAGCGCGCCTCTTCTGAAAGATCTTCGATTCCTATGGTTCTTGATGCGCTCTTTAAAGAATGCACCAGGATTCGGTAATCCTCCCACTTCTTTGCTTCGAGAAAATCAGTGAGCCTCTGCTCTCTGTCATCGTGGATAAATTCCTTTAGAATTTCTACATACAAGTCCACATTATTTGCCACAAAGAGCATTCCTGAGCGCCAATCCAGGAAGTCCAGTTTCTGTAAAATATCCTGATTGTCCGCTTGATTTGCTGTATCTGCTGCAAATTCAGTATGTGCCTCAGATTCAGTCTGTGCTTCAGATTCAGTCTGTGACACTGTTCCGGATTGATTCGGCAGTGGCATTTTCTTTGCGTATAATACGCCAACCGTGCCGCTTCCGCAGTTGCAGGAAATCGCAGCGGTTGCATCAATAAAAATAATCTCTCTGAATGATACATGCTTTAAGATTTCTTCTGCAATGGCTTCTAACGTTTCCTGATTCAAATTCACATGGGTGACAAATACTCTTGTGGTATCTGCATTCCGGGCATGGCGCAGCACCTTTGCGATATACTTTCGCACCACATGCTTCCAGCTTCCGAACATGATTCCCTTAAGCGAAATCGTTCCTTTTTTCATATGAAAAATCGGGCGGAACATAAAGCGATAAGATAAATTGCGTACGCTTTTTGGCATGCGCTTTGCTCGATATAGATATTCGATATCATTAACCAAAAAGCAGCTGCTGACCTGATGCACATACTTTTCCAAATATGCCACGATTTCATCAACAGAAAGTCCCAGCCTGGCCAATTCAGCCGCGCGGATGGCCACCATTCCCATGGAACTGGAAAGGTGTCTTGAATCAAAGACCTTTACACCTTCCAACTCGCCTGCTGCAATGCTTGCATTGGTATATCCGCTACTGCTTCCGCGCCCCATTGCGATATGAAGAATCCTGTCTGCCTTTTGCAGATTCTCCTTGAAGAAATCTCGATATTCTTCCACGTTCGGTCGCGAGGACTTGGCGAAATTACCTTTTCGCATATAATCAACCAAATCCGGGCCTCCGATTTCGGTCTGATCCAAAAATCGACCATGATCTGTCACTACAAAATACGGTAAAATTTTAATCTGATATTGTGCTGCCAAATCCCGTGGCAAATCGCAGACACTGTCTGTTGTAATCATGATTGGAAGTTTACTCATAAGATTGTCCTCCCACCATTTGTTCTAGCATCTCCTTTAATGTTTTGATTTCCACAGGCTTCGATACGAATTCATCAAATCCCATTTCCAAAAACATTTTGCGCGCATCGCTGGCCGCATTTGCAGTCAGTGCCACGATTGGCGTATTTTTGTAATAGCCGTTGCGTGCCGCACGAATGCGATGTAAAGTCTCCTCGCCATCCATTTCCGGCATCATATAATCAAGCAAAATCAAATCATAATCCTCTAATTCGCAAAGTGCCAATCCCTCAGATCCGCTCTCTGCAATCTTTGCCTGAATTCCAAAAGTCCGAAGCATTCCTCGAACCACCTTTAGATTCAACTGCTCGTCGTCGATAATTAAAACGCGCAGATTCTGATAAGAGTCTGACTGAAGCACATTGGTCTTCACAGGTTCAGGCATCTTCGCCGGAACCTTTTGCGGTAGGGATACGCGAATACAGCTACCGCTGCCTTCCACACTCTCCACCGTGATAAAGCCATGCATAATGCGTGTCATCTCTCTGGCAATTGTAAATCCGATTCCCAGTCCGCTTGTCATCCTGTTGCTTTCGGAATCCTCTTTATATACCCCGTGGAACAAGCGCTTCACCAGCTTATCGGACATGCCGAGTCCGGTATCACGCACTTCAATATTCAAATTTCCACCGTAACTTTCTTTTCTAAACCCGATGGACAAAGTAACGCTTCCGCTGTTTGTAAACTTATGCGCGTTCTCCAGCAACAGACAAACCACACGATAAATCTTTTGATCATCGCCCTCTAAATATTGCGGCATGTGATCCTGAATATTCGCAATGCATTTTACGCCCCTCGGATTCGGGTTTTCGTTTAACTCGTCCACACATCGTTCCACCAGGCTGCGCAGCAAATAGGTATGCTCATTGAGCACCATCTTGTTCGTGGCCAGTTCTGCGAAATCCAAAATACTATTTACCTGATGATAAATGCGATTGCCTGCATGATTGATATCCAAAACCTTTGCTTCCACATCATCATCTAAATCCTCGCTTAAAAGAATTTCGGATACACCAGTAATAGCACCGATTGGAGTGCGCAATTCATGGGATACATTTGAAAGCAAATCCTGCGTTTTCTTGCGCTGAATTTCGATTTCATCCATCATCTCAAGCTTGTCGCGTTTGCTGTTTTCGTTGGAACGACTAAAAAAGCGTGAAATCACTATTGCCACAATCACTCCGATTGCGCCAAAAATAATGCGGGATAATGAAGCCTTGTTCATATCCAAGGAAATATATCCTGTGATAAAGATATGATGCAAAATCATCAAAGGATATGAAATAGAAATCAGATAAATCAGCCCGATATCTGCCTGTGCGGACAGGATAATCATCATAATACATAAAACCAATGGCATATCTGTCAAACTTGCCGGCTTGCTTCCGTAATACATCATAAAAAGGGTCGCAGTAATGGTATAAAAATAGATCCTTTGGTTTGCGCTTCCGATTTGAAGAAAATGGATTCCCCATACAATCAACATCATCGCAAGCAAAATGCATCTTGTGATGATACTGTTTCCGATGATTGTCCCTGTCACCAAAAGTAATATTCCAAAGACACTTAGCACACCCAGATAAATCAGATGAAATATTGTCTCGTATTCTTTACCTCTATGGTCCATCTGTCGCCTCTTTCAAAAAAAAATCGCCGTTTTGCAACGGCGATTAAAATGTCTAATTATATTCATTATTCGGAAGGTTTGTCTGCGCCTTTTGATCCTTCGTATAAAGAGCATAGATTCCCTCGCTCTCAAGTGCAAAGGCAGCATCCGCATCAAATTCATTCTGCACATAGACAGGAAGCATTTGAAGCAATACTTCAGCGCAACTCTTGCAGTCAGAAGCCGCATACAAATACGGCGTTGCCGCATAATCTTTACCATCCTCTATACTGATATAAGAAGTTCTGGCAGTTCCGTCACTATAAATATAATAACGATAATTCTCTAGGTCTGCAACCGCAAAATCCTTAAACACCACTGCCGATTTCATTCCGGCAATGGAACCTTCCGCAATATTCTGGATTGAGGTTCCATCCCTATCATAGATGGTATAAGAATAGCTGTATTCTCCATCATCCAGATAATTGATATATCCGTCATAACTGGTCAGACATCCGTTGGTATATCCTGCATCCGCCAAAACGCCGGCGACATAATCCGACACAAATGCATTTCGCATATAATCAAATTCAATCAATTGATCAATCCCATTTGCTGTGATGAAGGACATATATTCATCAGATACGTTCAATCGGACCTGATTATCTCCTAAAAGTTCTATGGAAATCTGGCTTTCATCAGCGGCATAGGCTGCAATTTGCGCATAATAGGTTTCCAGCTCAGTATTTTGATACGGGTCGTAATCCTCTGCTATGACATCATCCTCACTGGAAAACAGATTGCTATAAGAGGCGTAAATCGGCCCCAAATACATCCAGCGCGCATCATACGCTTCCATTGTCTCAAAAGCCTGATAAAGCGCATCTGAGACGGTCAGAACAGTGTTTGGACTTTGGTTGATGTCATAGATATTTGCATACTCGCCGCTTTCCTGATCGGAATTAAAATAAGCATATGCATCAATCTGTGCCTGCGTATAAAGCGCAGTCAATTCACGGCTCTCCACACCCGCACGGACACCGGAAGCACCGATGTTGTAATAGAGTGTAAATTCTGAACCATAGTTGATCTCTTCTGAAGAATCCGTAGAAATCTCCTGCCATCCGGAATCAGCGCCAAAAAATTTAGAGCAGGAATAGCCCAGCGTGATTCCACCGATGACCAAAAGCACTCCGGCCGCGATCACTCGCGGCCAGAAGTATTTCTCCGAAATATTTACTTTTTCGATTTTTGGACCATAGCGTTCCTTGGTCCTATCTTTTGCATATCTCTTTGACATAATTAAAAATGAATCATAATAAATCCGAAGATGTAGATGAATACAACAATCGCCAACAGAATCAAGAAGATCTTCACACCAAGCTTACAAGCTTTGTAATTGCGAATATAATTATGCTTCTTAAACAATACTGCAGCAATGATACCAGGAATAAACAAGAAGAAGCTTAAAATAGTAAGCCAGATGCTTCCTGTATCATGCAATGGCGGAAGTTTAATATCTTCGGCACGAAGTTCAGTTGCCTTTTGTGCATTTCCGTTTTCGTCTTTCTTGTCCGGGTCAATAATCGAAATAGACTGTACAGGAACATTCTTTTCACGGATTGCCTTGTACTCCTCGATTTCTTTCTTGTTACCCCATACCCAGTGATTGTGGCCGATATTTACAAACTCCGGCTTATCTTCACTGTAGTCATGCATATCCGGATCATAGATATACAGCTTCTTATTCTTCTCCAGCTTCGGATCCGGAATCGGAATTGCTGAAAGAAGAGAATGTGTATATGGATGAAGCGGGAAGTTAAAGAGTTCCTCTGACTCTGCAACTTCTACGATGTTACCTTTGTAGATAACGCCGATACGATCTGAAATAAAACGTACAACAGAAAGGTCATGTGCGATGAACAAGTAGGTGACATCTTTCTCTTTCTGGAATCTCTTTAACAGATTCAGTACTTGTGCACGAATGGAAACGTCCAAAGCGGAAATCGGTTCGTCTGCTACGACAAGTTCCGGTTCCATAACCATGGCACGCGCGATTCCGATTCGCTGACGCTGTCCACCGGAGAATTCATGAGGATAACGGGTCAAATGCTCAGGAAGCAATCCAACCTGCTGAATCATGTTTTCTACCTTAGCGACACGCTCTGCTTCGTTTTCGTAAAGATGGAAGTTGGTCAGACCCTCTGAGATAATATAATCTACAGTTGCACGCTCGTTCAATGAAGCGGCAGGATCCTGGAATACCATCTGCACATTTCTGATTACTTCGCGGTCAAGGCTCTTTGGAATCTTACCGGAAATACGAACACCCTTGTAATCAATCTCTCCTGCGGAAAGTGGATTAACACGGATTACCGCACGACCGATTGTGGTCTTTCCGGATCCTGACTCACCTACCAGGGAGAAAGTTTCTCCCTTATAGATGTCAAAACTTGCATTCTTTACTGCCTTAACAGCGGAATCACCTTTCCCAAAGGTGATATCAATATTCTTGACCGAGAGTAAAATCTCGCGGCCATTCTCATCCAAAGGACCGTGCTCCGGAAAAGCGGAAGCACTGTTTGTTTTTTGATTATTAGACACGATATTTCTCTCCTATTGCAAATTATAAGTCTTTAACAGCTTCTCATGGATGTCCTGAATAATTTCAGGTTTTTCAACCTTTGGCGCATCCGGATGAAGAAGCCATGTTTTTGCATAATGTGTATCAGACACCTTAAACATAGGCGGCTCTGCTAAAGTATCAATCTTCATGCAATATGGGTTACGAGGTGCAAAAGCATCTCCCTTGATTGCATTATAAAGTGATGGCGGAGTACCTGTGATTGAATACAACTTGGTATCCTTTGTTGCCAACTGTGGCAATGAGGAAAGCAGTGCCCATGTATATGGATGCTGCGGATTGTAGAAGACTTCTTCTACATTTCCTACCTCAATCACCTGTCCTGCATAGAGAACAGCCACACGGTCTGCTACATTTGCAACCACACCGAGGTCATGTGTAATGAATACGGTGGTGAAATTAAATTCTTTCTGCAGATCCTTAATCAACTGAAGAATCTGTGCCTGAATTGTAACATCCAATGCTGTGGTCGGCTCATCACAAATCAAAATCTTAGGCTGGCAGGAAAGCGCAATTGCGATTACGATACGCTGTCTCATACCACCTGAATACTGGAACGGATAATCGTCGAAACGAAGTTCCGGATTCGGGATACCAACCTTACCCATAATCTCGATGGCACGCAATCTCGCATCTGCCTCAGAGCAACCCTGATGCTTCATGATGATAGATGAAATCTGCTTACCAATTGTAAGAATCGGGTTTAAGGAAGTCATCGGATCCTGGAATACGGTGGCAATTTTCGCACCACGAACCTGCATCCAGTCTGTTGCATCCTTAAAACTTGCGAGGTTTAATACACACTCGCCGTGAAGCATTTCAATGTTGTTTCTGGAATCATCTGCAGAGATTTCCTGCTCCGGATTCAACATCTTAATGTGCTCAGCCATAGAAATAATATTTTCAAATTTCACACGGAAAGTAACTGGATCAAATACCTTGTTACGCTCTTCCATGTTATTTAAGTCAACGCCCATAATCATGGCCTGCTTCATTGCCTCTAAAAGGGCTTTCACAGTTTTTCTGCGCTTGCGAAGTTTGAAACGTCCGCATGAAAGATAAATCTCTTTTGCAAGAATATCGTTTCTTTCTTTTGTTTCTTCTGAAATCTGAGCCTTAATTGCTTCTGCATAACGAGTTTTTAAGTCATGCATCTTCTCATGATAATTCTTCATGAATTCAGGATCCTGCTCAGCAGCATTTCTACGCTGCTTCTTCAGATCTTCATTTGCCTTCTCAAAAGCTTTGATATCAGCTTCCATTTTCTTTAACTCGGCAGCTGCTTCTTTAATCTTATCTTTTTCAAGAGAAGGATCATAAGTCTGCTTCAAGTTGAACAGTTCAACTCTGGCATCCTTCTTTGCTTTTAATTCTTTCTTATAAGCAGCCTCTTCCTCATCTGAAAGACCATTCTTGGCACGCTTTTCAGCTTCGAGTGCAAGAATCTCTTTATGAATATCAGAACCGAACTCAAAATGAGAATACTCGTCTAATTTTGCCTTTAATTCTGCAACCCTATTCTTTGCAGAAGCATCATACTTAACTACTGTATCAGACAATTCCGGATCGTTAAATACGATGGAACCCTGATCAATGAAACCATTAGAATCCAACATTCCTGCAAAAGTCTTTGTAAAAACAGACTTTCCGGATCCGGACTCACCTACGATGGCGATAGTTTCATTATCGTAGATATCCAATGAAATTCCTCGAATTGCGGTAAGAATACGACCACGCACACGGAACTTCACATATAAATCTTTAATCGATAAAATAACTTTTTTGTTTTCCATTATATATTATGTCCTTTTTATTTCGTTTTACATATGTGTACGCGGATCGGAAGCATCTCCAAGGTTCTGTCCTGCGACATAAAGTACGACTGTAATGATAGAAGCAACTGCTACAGGGCTCCAGAATTCGAATTGCCATCCCGGTGTTACCATCGCAGACTCGGCAGCGTAAATCATACGGCCGAGGGATGTATCAGACATACCCATTCCAATATATGAAAGGAATACTTCATATGAAATATAGGAAGGAATCTCTGTTGCAACAACTGTCATAATAACTGAAGTTAAAAATGGTAAGATGTTTTTCAATGCAATCTTAAAGGATGAGGTACCCAGGCACTTAGAAGCAAGATTATACTCACGGTCTCTGATAATTAAAACCTGTGTACGCATAAAGTATGCAATGGAAAGCCATCCTGTAATTGTCATAGCAAATACCAATGTCCAAAAGTTTGCCGAAATGATCATAACCATTACGGAAACAACAAGGATATAAGGAACATTTGCGATGATATTGTAAATCTCAATCATCACAACATCAACCTTCTTTGAGAATCCCCAAAGCGCACCAAAAAGAACACCAACAGTCATATTGATTGCGGCACAAATCAGTGCAAGCGAAATTGAAAGTCTTGATCCATACCAAATCGCATCCCAGGTGGATTCGCCCGATGCACCTGTTCCTAAAATCCAATGAATACTAAAGCCTAGCTTTTCGATTGCCTTTGCCGGGCTCAAATGCTTGGTAGACGAATCTAACAGGTTTCCATATTTTTCATATTCGACAAATAATGGATATAAATACGCAAGCAAAATAATAATTGCTAACAATACCAAAATAAAAATATTGATTTTTTTCTTAAAAAACACTCTAAATACAGAATGCCAATAGGAGTAACGAGGAGCTGTAATCTTTTCAGATTCCAAGTCGTTATGATCAACCTGAGCAAACAATTCCTCTTTTGACATTCCAAACTGTTCTAAATCATAATCCATCGTTATCACCTATCCTTTGAAGAGAATGAAATTCTCGGGTCGACAATTGACATTAACACATCGCCCAAAATCAGCGCAAGTACTGACAATACCGCGTAAAACATCGTAATACCTACGATAACGCCATTGTCATATTTACTGATTGCCTGTGTCAAAACATTTCCGACACCAGGTACACTGTAAACACGCTCTGTAATAATCGCACCAGTCAATGCGCCCAACACACTTGCAGGTATGTCATGACACATTGGAACGGCAGCATTCTTCATGATATGTTTAGAGAAGATTTCTTTCTCACTTAATCCACCTGATCTAGCAAACTTAACATAGTCTGCACTCATCTGGTCAATCATAAATCGTCTCATCCACTTCATTAAACCTGCGATTGCCGGTAAGCAAAGAGATATGATAGGCAAGATGTACATTGTCCATTTTTCCGCTGCAGTGTCAAACTGTGTTGGCAAATGGAATACAGTTCCTCCGATTGCCTTAAACAAGAAAATGTATGCCAATGAAGGAATTGCAATAATAAACATAATGTAAACGGTACCGATTTTATCAATCAGTTTATCCTTTTTACGAGCCATCAGGACGCCAAGTGGAAGTCCCAACAGATATGCAAGCACTACATCGATGATACCGATAATGAAGGAATATCCTAACTTGGATTTTCCGCTACGGTTTAATAAAACACTCGTATAATTATCTGTATATCTGGCTACTGCAATCGGATCATCCTGATATGAAGTAGCAGAATAGGTTGCAGAATGCAAATTATCTGCGCTCATCTCTTCCAATCCTGTCTCATAGGTAATTAAAGATTTCTTGGTATTACCCTGTGGCTGAGTCATTGTTGTGGTAATCTCAATTCCCTGATTCACTGTATAGGATTCACCCAAATTGATACTAATCATATTCTGGTGAATGAACGGGAATCTGCTGTCAACATATATTAAATACTTATGCTTTGTTCCATTACCAATCAATGCCGGTGAAAATTTATCTCCACCATAAACCGGATCATACCAGGTCCATGTAAGACCTCTCTCTCCTTCAATGTCTTCAATTGCATTCACACTGTCAAATGAGATTAATCCGGCAAAATATTTCACCAAACGTGTTGTAACAGGAATATTCTTATATGCAAAAAGCAATGATGCACCACCATCAGCAACTTTTCTTCTCTGCATAACGGCATCAACACGTTCGATTGTGTATCCTTTAGATTCATAATATTCAGTAAACTGAGCTACGTATTCCTTAGTTGCATCGGAATCCTTCTCAGCGGTTTGTCCAAGTTTAACGGCCGCAGTATATGTTTCTTCATCCATGTCACCACTGCTCACCAGTGACTTTAAATAATCACTGTATGGGACATAATCCAAATATCCAAAATCTTCCCATTTTTGATATACATATGATGTTTTCTGATTATTCTTCTGATGACTGTAGGCCGAATCACTACCGAAAATCAAATTTCGGTCCATAAACGAATAAATCAGCAGCATTACAATTGCCACTACGAATATAATCGAAATCACTCCGTGAAGGAGTCTCTTTAGTAAATATTTAGTCATAATAGTCACTCTTCATAAACACAACGGTAAGCAGTGCCAAAAAGACACTGCTTGCCGCGCGTAGTTTTTATTAATATCCCTATAGCTAACAGATATTTTAGTAGATACCAAAGTTCTTGGTAAAGGCTCCATTGTAATCCGGAAGCAAAGTATTAAGGAATGTACATGGGTCACCAAAGTCTGGTCCCCATCCTGTAAAGTCATTAATATCAAAGTTTGCTTCAGCACCGGTTTCATTGTAGTAGCATGAATAGTAATATGCATTCACATCTTCAGTCTGATTGATAACGATTTCTACATAATCACCCAAAGTTGCTTCTACAGACTGCTTGTATGCCTGAGCCTGATTAACCATCCAATCAGATCCGGAGTATACGCACTTCTCAAGAACAATCTTGTGGTCTGCATCGATTACAAGACCCTGTGCCTTTAACTCTTCAATTGCAGTCTCCATTTCCTTAACAGCTTCATCTGGATTGTACCATCCGTCATATCCGGTTGATCCACCATTGCCATCATTTGCTTCCTCGCTCCAAACCTGCATTGGATATCCATCTGCAGTAATCTGAGCCTGCATGATTTCTCCATAGTAAGTTCCTGCAGCAAATGTTGTTTCCTCACCGTTAATTTCAATTGTTAAGTCGTTTGTTAACTGAACGAAATCACCAGGTGTATATGAGTTTGCAATATTGATTGCCTTAAGATCTTCGCCACGTCTCTGCTCATTCCATGTCAATCTGTCGAGTGCATAGCTGAGTGCCAAACGGAAATGCTTGTTCTTTAATGCAAATGCAGAGTTCTTTAACTGTTCTTCATCCTTTGTTGTAACAAGCGCTGAAGAATCGTTAAAGTTTGCAGTTGCTGTACGGTTGATATTGTATGCAATAATAAAGCTTGTTGAGTCAAGCGCAGAAATATGCACATAGCCATCAAATAAGCCATCTTCCTTTGCAATCTCTATCATAGCCTGTGAAAGCCCAACACTTGAAGTAACACCTGTTTTGCAGTTCTCATAGGTCTTCTTAACATCATCTTGCTTATCATAGATCCAGTTGATTGTCTTAATGGCAATATTAGAAGCATTCCAATATGTATCATTCTTGTCAAATGTGATTGCAGATTCTGCATCTGCTCTGGTTACAAGATATGGTCCACAGTAAAGGATGTTATCCTGTGATTTACCATAATCACCTGATGTATATTCATCGCCGTCCTCAGAGAATGTACCACCCTGTGACTTGTAGTAAGCACGGTTTAATGGAGCAAATGTTGTATATGTAAGCATTGTTTCAAAGAAAGGGGTATCTGCAGCAAGAGTATACTCAAGTGTGTAATCGTCTACTGCCTTAACTCCAACTTCATCAAAAGAAACTTCACCTGCAAGATAAGCATCTGCATTTAAAACGTTTGCTCCTGATGCGCCCCAAAGAGTTTCAATTCCTGAACCTGCATCAAACAAATGCTCAGCTCCAGCTACCCAGTCGTCTGCAGTTACTTCTGCATACTCACGGCCCTGAGAATCAACCCACTTAACACCCTTACGAATGTTGAATGTATAGGTAACTGTTCCATCATCATTTACTTTCTTCTCATAGCTTTCTGCTAATGCAGGCTGAAGAACATTTTCGCAATCATACTGTACTAAGTTATCGAATGTATTGCAAAGTGGCTCATAAAGAGTTGCATTCCATTCAGCAAATACATCCCATGTCTCAGGATCTGCTGAATAAGCAATATTATATGTATCAGTTAATGTGTAACCCTTGTCAGCAAGATATTTCTTAGCTGTCTCGTAGTAAGTTCCGGTTCCCTTTAAATCTTCGAATTTCTGCTTTAATGCATCCCAATCCTCTGTCTTGACAAAATCTGTTGTAACAAGAACATTTTCGAAACGATTCATGTCTCCACCGAATAATACAGTGGATGCTGTGTTTGGTGCCGTACGAGTAATCGCATAAGAACCACCTTGAGGGGTTGTAGGCATAATCAATCCTGTCTCCAGGAGTTTTGCCTCTGCGATTGCCATAAGAGCATAACGCTTATCGTTTTCTGTTTCTGCAAGTGCTTTCTGGTAAGCTTCATAGAATTCTCCAAGATTCTCATCATAAAGCTTTTCTGATTCTTCGTCGCTATATACGACTTCCGGAATCTCACCAGCAGCTGTTGCATTTGTCTCGGTAGAATTATTATTTCCACCGCATGCTGTTAAGCCAACTGTCATTGCTGCAACAAGCAGAAGGCTTAAAAACTGCTTCTTTTTCATAGTTTTCCTCCTTAAAACTAAATTTTCTATATTAACTGTCTCCAGTTTAATATCTTTGACACTTTATTGCGTTAAAGTATCCCATAACCAAAAAAAGTGCCGTAGGCGCCTTTGCCACTGCACATTCATTCGCTAAGAACATTTTCTGATCTTTTGTGTCCACTCTGCTAAAAAACAAGTGTCTACCACTGACGAACAACTGTGTTATATTATACACCTCACAGTGAATTTGTCAATTTAGGAAACTAATTGTATAAATATTCGTTCATCCTACGAATTAATAGTTTTCATCTTAGAAATAAATGCAAATATCGTTAGTATTACTTGAATATATATTCTTTATAACTATTTATTATAGTACTTTTTCCTGCAAATTGGTCAAAAAATTTTATATAAAAAAGAGACGGCCTTCTATAAAAGAAGACCGTCAAGTGACTTATGACAAAACACCAAAGTGTTGTAGCCTATTTAACTCAGTCGGAGAAATCCCCCACCTCTATGCGTTAGCGTAGGTGGTGGTTATGACAAACTATACTCAGTCGGGGTACAAGCTCCGACTGAGTTAAACGCTCCGCGAGGATGCGCACGGATTCGGACAGGAATTTGTCTGCTGAAGCAGCCCCGAATCCGGCGCGCAAGACTCGCGAGCGAGTCTTGACTATATTATGCAAGTAATGCCAACGCATCCAGGTTGCTGACTGTGCCCTGCGCATAAATTGCATCAGCGGCGTTGCTTAAAATATTGCGGCTGGAATGATTTACAAGATCTCCATTCATTTGAATGGTATTTGCCATCAATTCCGTCACATCCATTGCATTGGTACTGCTTAAATTATTAACCACAAGATTAATCTTGTTGATTTCGTTTTGGATTGTGCGGCGCTGTGCCTGTGTCAATTCCTTATCTTGAGATTCTTGCTCTAACTGTAAGCTTCTGCTCATGTATTTCTGAATTCGTGCCAGAACATTTTCGACATCATCCTCTTCTTGCTCTGTTTCATTCACGGATAAGCGGCGAATTCCTTCTTTTGAAATTTCAAGTGTAGCAGCTTCTTCATCAAATGAAGCTTGCTCCTGAGAAGCCTTGATCTGCGCATCAGTTTCATCAGTCTTTGTACGAGCTATTGAATTGTAGGAACTGCTGACCACGCGGTCATATACACTGTTCGATAAAAGTATCATACCAAAACCCTCATATTGTGTTTGTTGGTAAATCCTTTTACCATATTTAGTGTAATTCCCTTTACACATTATGTATTTCGGAGACTTGAGAAGTCCCATTAGTATTTTGGTACTTTTTTCCTATTATTTTTTTATTTTTTTGTTCTCACAAACAAAAAAGAAGCCTGAAGATGAGCATATCTTCAGACTTCTGTATAACATTTTTACGAATCAACTATTCCTATTATTCCTATTATTCCCCGTAGGTTGCAAGGTTTCTGATAACGCCTTCGACTTCTTTCATCTTGCTGTCGAATTCTCCTACGATGCCTACACATTCATTTGCAAGTTCTTTTGTTGTGATAGCGCTTGCAGATACTTCTTCTGTGGTTGCGGATAAGGTTTCAACACTGTCCACGATTTGTTCGTTAGAATCCTGCACATTGCTCATCATATCGTTTACCATTGCGATTTCTGCATTCAATTCCTGGATACTAGATTGAATGGTGCTGAAGTATTCGCTGGTGTTCTTAATCAATTCACTCTGCTGCTGGTTGATATCTACACTCTCGCCTACCTGTGAAGATACACTCTGTGCTTCCTGTACCAAGGTATCGAGAATTGCGGTGATTTCTTCTGTAGCGCTTCTGGTCTGATCTGCCAATACTCTGATTTCCTCAGCGACAACGGCAAATCCCTTTCCTGCCTCTCCGGCTCTTGCTGCTTCAATAGAAGCATTTAATGCAAGAAGGTTGGTCTGGCTTGAAATATTTAAAATCATATCTGTGATAGAACGTACTTCTACAGATTTCTCCTGCAAATGTGTAGCTGCCAATTGCATTTCATTTCCGGCATCGATAACAGTCTCTGCCTTTGTATTCAATTCTTCTACGATATGAGCACCTTCGTTTACTGCGTTGGTTGCAGTATCGGTGATGCCTACGATGCTATTTGTCTTCTCGACAGTTTCTTCGATAATCTGCTGAATAGAGCTTGTCATATCAGTCTGCTGCATACATGCTGCTGCAGTAGATCCGGTGCTATCCTCGATGGCACCCATGGACTCGTCTACCTGTCTAACAGAATGATCGATGCGATCCATGTATTGCTTGGTGGAAGTAACCATTTCCAAAACATTCTTTGCCATATCCACAACATCGCGTGACATATGCTCGTTTTTCTCAGCGACAATTTCCACATTGTGATGTGCTTCCTCATGGAATTTAATGATTAGGTTATTTGCCAGGATAAAGCCGACACATCCTAAGATTGAAACGATGGCTTCGATACTCATCAATTCGGTCTTTGCCTGAAGCATTCCGGCTGCTGCTGCTTCCTTTCCGGTCAAACCTACCATAATCAAATTCACAACCAATTGTCCGATTGCTGTGATATTCATGATTCGGCGATTGCTGAAAATCATAACGGCTGCCATAACCGGATAGATGTACGGGAATGATGTGCTTGCTTTTTGTGAAATCATTGAGAATGCATATAAGCAAAGGTAAATGATAACGCAGACATTAAGAAGATATGCCTCTCCCCTCTTTACAGTAAAGAATACGATACAAATAATTGTAAATGCCGCAAATAATCCAATTGTAGCCAACGGAAGTGCCGGATTCACGCCAGCGTAATCTGCATTTTTGTACAGTGTTAATAGTCCAATCATATTGAACAAATTTGTTACCATGAATGTGATAAATAAAACCACATTTGCTTGCTTCATTTGACTTTGATTCATTGTTTTACCCCCATAAGTCCAAAATAAAAAATAGTCATATGTTATCCTAATCTCATAACATATGACTATTTTACCATAACGTACTTCATACGCAATATGTTTTAACGTGAAATACTGTAATTATAGCAAATATAAACCTGGAGGCATCAGATATCTTACTATCTTTATCGCAGGTGTATATTCTGCCAAATCAATGTATGCGTTTGTCACAACTGCTGCCAAAAGGATAACCGCCAATAAGGATGCCATAAAGCGATTTTCTTTCCGAAGAATTTTTCCTAATCCATAACACCACAAAAATCCATAGAGAATCATGGCAATCATCAATAATAGCATCACAAACCAATTGTGAGTATGCTCTCCGACTGTAAGACTCAGCACATAACCGATGAGGGCCACCGGCGTGACTGCAGCCAGTGTTTTGGTGAAGGCAAATCCGAAGCGCTCGCCTGTCACAAGATACATTGGATATCCGCTTTTTTGCTTTCCCAGATAATCCCCCATCGCAAGGAAAATCGACAGAAAGATGATTAGGGCGACCGTTCCGTTATAAGGAGCGGTAGTCTTTTTGACATTCATCTGCGGAGCAATATTTCCTTTTCCTACTACTTCCGAAGAAATTGACAAAAGTTCATCGCTGTCTAAATAATATTCCTGTTGCGCCTTAAGTAATTCTAATAATTCTTTTGTCGCATTTTCAAAAATCTGATCTGCTGAGACCTGTAAAAAAATTTCACTCTCGATTTCCAGCAGTGCCAGATACAAGGTTTCCTTCGCCACCTCGCCTCTGGTTGTAAAGCTTGAACAATAGTAGGTGATAATATCATTTTGGTCCAGCTTCAGCAACTTTTCCTGATAATCTTCGTCGATTGCGAAGCCGCATTCATAGGTGCCATTGATGACATTGAGCTTCATCTGCTCTAAATCATCCTCCAGCACAAAATGAAAGATGCTTTGCTGCTTTTGCAACCGCGAAAGCATTTCTGCTGCAAGATTTGGATTCTCGCATTGAATGGCCACTTCGCAGTTCGGACCGCCCGGAATTTTCAGCGCATGAATGATAAACACCATTGCAATCATCGCAACAATGGCAATCCAGGTCTCGACTTTTTTCAATTGTGCTTTCAGCAAAAGTGGATACCATCTACCGAATTGTTTCATTTCTTATGCTCCGTAATCAAAATCGAAACGCCATAACATATCGCTGCAAAAACTAATTCTACCGAGACAATCAAAAAGCTTTTCCCTACAAATCCGGACGCACTTCCAAAAAATATCATTTGCAAATGCATCAGCCAATACCGAAGCGGAAGCAAATTCCCGAAAATACGAATCGCTTTAGGGAAATAATAGATTGGCAAAATTCCGCCTGCGCATACAAGCATCACCACATTTACGCCCAGATTGATCAGCATCCCCTGGGATTGATTCTTTGCCAATGAATAAATCAAGTTAGCAAACGCCCCCATCGCCAGGGCAACCGGAATCAGAAGGAACAACACAAGCGCACTTGGCTGAAACAGGAATGTCTCCGTTGCGGCAGAAATAATCATGCCGACAACGTAAGAAAGCAGCATGGTGCAATAGGAATAGATTGCCATAATCAAAACACGAGTGCCGGATACCAGCGCTGAAGTGATTCCCATCAAACGCAGTTTCTTGTAAAGCATTTGCTCCTCTTCCTTATATAAGAATCCAAAGGTCAAACTGCCTAACAATAAAAAGATCAGCACGCCCACCGTAATGTAATACTGCTCCAGATTCACTTCTCCCGTCGCCGCCAACACGCGATTGTCGAAGGCGCTTCCTCGCTCAAGGATCTGCCACATATAAAAATCGGTCAGAAAATCACTTGTCTCGCCTGCAGTCATCTTCAGGGCATAAACATCCCGCATATCAAGTACGGAATAAATGGCGGCCTCAGAGATTCTCGCAAAGGATACTCCGTCAATCAAAAGCTCACGAAACAACGATGTCCGCGGATCTACCTCTGACGAAAAATAAATGACCAAAGGGGTATTGGTTCCGTAATTGACATCATCATAGAAATTCTGAGGCAGTACAATGGCGGCCTCAATCTCTTTGTTTTCAAGCTTTTCAAATGCCTCGTCCTCTGTCATATATTCGAACTTGCAAATGCTTTCCACGCTGGACATTCCGGCGATCAAATCCAAAAAGACCTCCGTCTGATCCTCGTTTTCTTCCATTCCGATTCCAAGGGTGATCTGCTCAAGCACCGGCGCATTCGAAAATGACTTGCTCACACCCCACGCCAGTAGAACAGAAAGCGCAATCATTACGATTACGCTTCCTATCATGCGTGTAAATGCTGCAAAACTTCTTTTCAGTTGTAAAAAGAAATAATTTTTTCGCATATTACATTACTTCTACATCAATATTTTTAGTAGTCAAAGCTTGAATAACCAAACAATCCTGTTCCAAGTAAATTGGTATAAACTTCAGAGAATATGGTCGTAAACTCAGACTCGCTCATAGAGCCGAGATCTACTACATCTCCGGAAAGTTTTGTTACATCTTCGCCCTTCTTAACAACGAATTCACATTTGAGATCACCGACTTCACTTGATAATGAGCCCTCTCCTTCCAAATCAATGAATTCCACATGAAGTTCGCCATCTTCTTTCTTTACTGAAAGGCTGAGGGTATAATCTGTATATCCATCGTTGAAGGTCACCTTCAAATCTCCGGACTCTTTGTCATAAGTATATCCGGCATATTCTGTGCCCTCATAAGAAAGGCTTCTGGTCTCCACATCACCTGAGGTTTCACCTGAAATTTTGATTCTCTGTCCAGCTGCAAATAAGACCATATTCTGAGTGCGATAATCGCCACCCTGGAATTCTACACCTACAGAAACACCGGAAACAGATGCATAAACGCAAGCAAGCTTGCCATCATAAATATAGAAGTTTAATTCGATGCTTCCGATCGAATTAATTGCTGCAATCATATCATCAAAGGACACATCTGCTGCTACATAGGATAAAATCTGATTTTCTTCGTTTAATCCAAGCTTATCCAATAAGTTTTCGATATCACTTCCGGTGATTTTTGCGGTATATCCTTTGCATTTTACATCTTTATCGTTGATGGTATACTCCGCATCATCTGCCTTTTCGAACTCTAAATCATAGAACCAATCCTTTAGTTCATCCATGGATGCACTATCATCAAGGTTCATGCTCTTTAACATCTCATAAGCCGCACTCAATTCCTGATTTACGATTGTAAGTGTTGCTGAATCGGATACAGAAGCAAGATAACCGGATGGTAATGTCGTGTAGTCATAGCTGAAGATCTGGGTTCCAAGCAATGGTGACTGGAAGAGCACCTCAGTATCTGTGATCTGCAATACTGCCTCGGTATCGAAATCCTGATAAGGTGTATGTGCTGTCATATGTGCGCTCAGCTGATGAATGTCGCCACCGAAAATGAAGCTTCCTTCAATTAACGCATTATTTCCTTCTTCGGTTGATTCCACAGTGAAATCCATTTCTGCGATTCCACCATTTATGATATCAGAGCAATCCAGCTCTTTCATCAAATCACTCTTGTCTTCAAAAGTTGCCTCAATGGCATTCTCTACTTTCTTTGCAGGCTTTGCAAAGATTTTGCCGGTAAAGAATAATACACCAAATACAATTGCTGCCACAAGGACAATTAATCCAATCACCAATCCAATGATGCGGCCTGCTTTGCCCTTCTTCTTTGGCATATATGGCATACCATTTTGATCAACCTGAACACCTGCGCCATAATTATATACGCCCTGTGGCTGACCGTATGGCTGCTGCGGCTGTACCGGCTGCTGTGGTTGTACCGGCTGCTGTGGCTGTACCGGCTGCTGTGGCTGTACCGGTTGCTGTGGTTGTACCGGCTGCTGCGGCTGTACCGGAGCCTGTGGTTGCTCAATTGGTTTTCCGGTCATCGGATCAAATCTTCTCACCGGCTGTTCCTGTGCAGGTTGCTCGATTGGCTTACCTGTCATTGGATCAAATCTTCTTTCCATTTTCTTTTTCTCCTTCTTTTCTCATCTCGTGCTAGTCATTTATTCGGGAAATTCCGTCTTGGATCAATATCTGCTTTGCACACATATTGATTTCAGAATTATCATGGGTAGACATAATGAGGATGCCTCCCATATTCTGATATTGCCGAATCCATTCATGGATTGAATCCTTGAAATAAATATCAAGTGCCGTAGTCGGTTCATCCATCAACAGAATGGAAGGCATATGATAAACAGCGCAAGCAATTGCCACGCGCCGCTTCATACCTCCTGACAATTTGGCCACCGGTCGATTCAAAATCGCTCCAAGTTCAAAAGGGCGCAGTAATTCATCCTCCACTATCCCGGGATCCGCGCCGAAGAGTTTCAGATTATCCTTCACACTCAGCTCTTCCATGAGAGGATTCGCCTGCGGCACATAACCGCATAGCTCGCGAAACGCCTTTTGTTCCTTTAGTGGGAAACGATTAAAATATTGCAAACTGCCACCATCCGGCTTCAGGATGCCTGCCATAATCTGCATCAGCGTAGATTTACCGCATCCGTTTCTGCCTATGATTGCAACGCATTCTCCCGGAGCTGCATCAAAGGACACATCCAAAAGAATCTTTTGTTTTCCATAAGATTTTGAAATATTTCTGACCTGTACCATAGATAAAGTATATCGAAAAGAAATATGAAATGCAAGAAACGGCGAGGACCGTCGCTTACTTTGTCCTCGCCGCTAAAATAGTGCTCGCAGCCCCATTATATGTATCGGTACCCTTCCTGTAGGCTACAATTTTGAAATAATATGTTTTCTTTGATTTTAAACCCTTATAAGTATAAGTGACTTTACTTGCGCCCTTTATGGTTGCAATTTTCTTATATTTACCGTTCTTTTTGGTTGCCACGTAGACATAATATCCTGTTGCTCCGGTGGTCTTCTTCCACTTGATCTTCAGTGCCTTTTTCGTGGCCTTCGCAAGCTTCACACCCGAAACCTTCGCCGGCTTCGTAACCGTAATGGTCTTTCCGCTGTACGGATAATAATAGACTTTGTCGCCTAGGACATAAGCTGCATAGACCTGATAATAATAGGTCTTTCCGGCTTTTAATTTCACCATAGTGCCATCTTCTTTGCGGAATGTGGTGAATTTATAATTCGTCTTAGAGACGCTGCTGACATAATCCTGATACAGATAGGTTCCGTTCTTTGAAGTCGCACCAAATATAAGATAGCCTTTGATTCCTGTAACATTCACCTTGCGCCACTTTAGTGACACACTTCCCGTAGCTGCCGATGACTGTTTCGCCATGGTATCATAGACGCTGGTTACGGTTAGTTTAAAGGTCGCTTTCACACTGCCGCAGGTTGCGGTAATCTTGGCTGTACCCTTTCCGACTGCGGTAATCTTACCGGCAGATGAAACCTTGGCCACATAGACATTTGATGATGTCCAGGTCACTTTCTTCACTGTCGCATTGGTCGGTGTATATTTCACAGTCAGCTTCTTGGTCTCACCCACGCGCAAAGTTCCACTTGTGGCACTCAGCGTAATCTTCGTCACAGGAATCACAACCTTCACTGTGCAAACCGACTTCACACCGGAAATCGCCTTTCCATTTTGATCTAAAGCCTGTGCGGTAATCTTTGCAGTGCCAACTTTCTTTGCCGTGATCTTACCGGATTGGTTCACCGTAGCGATGGACGTATTCGAAGAGGACCATTTGATTTTACTGAAATTAGTGGCCTGTGCCGGTGTGACTTTGGCTGTAAGCTTCGCTGTCTTGCCCTTTGCCACCGTCGTGGAAGTCTTTGATAAAACCACGCGCACCGGTGTCCCGTTGGTAGAATAATCGCTTGTAAATGCCTTGATGCAGATATTTCCATATTGTCCGCTTGTCAGCGATTCCGACCAGGTGCCTCCGGTATAGACATAGCTTTGTCCGCTCTTTGCGACCGCATCAGTATTCAGAATATCCCAACTGGAATATGCCCACTCCCGATCCGGTGCATAATACAGATAATTTCCGGAAGAGCCTTCCCATACAGTCACAACCACTGCAAATTTCTGTCCCGCATCTAAAATGACAGGATTCTTTAAATTTACAGTATACATTCCGGCATAATTCGTGGTTCCTGTGGTAGTTGCCTCAGGCACATAAGTTCCGGAAGTCGGATTATCATTTGCAGGATCCAGATAAATCTGCACACGATAATTCAATCCTGCGGTCTGTGTAAATGTCAAATTGACTGCAGACAAAAGCTCGGTTTCGCTTCCACTGTGAGCAGTAAAGACATTGGCACTCTTTGGAGCGTTGCTGCTGGTCGGACTGGTGGATGAATATCCGAGGCGATATCCAAATGAATAATTGGCTCCGTCATATTGATAATTATTATCATAGGTATCGGCTGATACTACATCAAAGGCATATACTGCATTTGCCAGAGTTTCATCATAATATGATAGCCAAAAATAGCTTTGATAATTGATTCCGGTTGAAGTGGTATAGCTGTTTCGCACCAGCCATGCACCATTTCCACTGGGCTTTTTCGAAAACTTATTCTTCGAATAATTATCATCCCAACCCACTATCGCAATCGCATGATTCGCACCACTATTGTTTGGATTATAATAACTTGTGCCATCATCACTGATATATTTCTCATTCGAACAGTATGCGCCGGAGACGCTTCCGTTTGAAACAATCTTCTCCTTCACGCCTTCCGGATCATTTTTGATATCAAGGATTCTGACATTCGTTACAATATAATCCCCATCATAGGCCAGTTGCGGAGAAACGCCCACATCATAGCTGTCCGGAATCGGAATACTTGCCTCGGAGGTAAGCGTAATCCATTGATTCAACGAATGGATGGTAAAGGCCATATTGTGTCCTGCAGCATACCACTTTACAGCTGAGGAATCTGTTGTATAAGTGTAATAATCACCCTTTGTGCCGCCAAGCGGATCCACAACCGAATGATATGCAAAATAGCCAAATCCATATTCACTTAAATTCGTGCTTTTGCCTGTGGTGATTGTACCATTTGTGATTCCGGAAAATTCAACACTTGCAATGGTAGAATATGCCCAACAAGATCCCGAAAACTGCTGTCTGGTCGCAGGATATTTGCTCTTTAATGCCGCAAGGACATTGCTGTTGCCCGAAGCCGGATAGGCGCTTCCCGAAGCCGCCGTTGCCTGTGCTGCAGTTAGTTCAAAGGCCTCATCCCCCTCTGTTGCACTGCTGCCATAGGTCTCGAGGGTCGGAACCCAATTATCCCGATAGATTTCAATATAATTCTCTTCAGAAGTATCCACTGCCCAGATTGAACCATCTGCGGAATCTGAATCTGATGCAGTCTCAGAATCCGAAGCTGTCTCAGAATCCGATGCAGTCTCAGAATCTGAAACGTCGCCGGAATCTGAAGTGTTATTAGGATCTGAGGCATTATCGGAATCTGAAGTATTATTGGAATCCGAAGCATTATTGGAATCCGAAGTATTATCGGAATCCGAAGTATTATTGGAATCTGAAGTATTATCAGAATCCGAAGTATTATTGGAATCTGAAGTATTATCAGAATCCGAAGTATTATTGGAATCTGAAGTATCACTAGAATCCGAAGTATTATTAGAATCTGAAGCATTATCGGAATCCGAGTCGATGTTCGCATCTAAAGATGTATTTGCAAGCACATCTAATCCGACTTCCTCATCATATTCCTCAACACTGTCGTCCTCCGGATCAAAGGACGCACTTTCCCCGGTTTCCCCCGCTGATGCATAAGTCGTCATCAGCGCGTCCGGTACCGCAGAACTGATAAGGCCTGCCGCAAGTAATGCAGTTAAAGTACGTTTCCACAGTGTTTTTCTTCTCATATTACTTATCCAAATTACTATCCTAATTACTGTTCAATAATTATTTATCATAGATATAAATCTGTGTATCCCGCGGAATGTGATCATAAATCCATTTCGCGTTCTCGATATCCAATCGCACGCAACCATGGGAAATCTTCACACCCATTCGTCCGTCTAACAGGATATCCGTTCCCTGGCGATAAGTTCCGGAATGCATCAGATAATTGCCAAGGATTTGCGTGTAATAATAGCAACTGAAGCCCCGTCCAAAGGAATATCCCTTAATGCCAACTTTATAATAGCCCAATACAGTCGGCGAAGATGGTGCGCCCGGACTGCAGCGCCAGCACTTAATCGGCTTCCAATTTCCTTTTTCGCCTTTAAAAATGAACAACCAGCAATCTTCGGTATCCACCACAATGTAATACTTGGTATCGCTTGATTTATTCTTGATGCGAGAATGTGCGCGATGCAAATTGTTGTTTGCAAAGGTTTGCTTGAAGGTCTTGGTATCGTAGTAATACCACTTATTTTTCGTCTTGTGCCAACCGCTGGTGCGCACACCCTTTGAATTGAAGAAATAATAGTTTCCTTTAATCTTCACGCGGCCGGTTGCAGCACGCGCATTGCTCTTGAAATAATAATAGTTTGTCTTGCCATTTGCCGTAACCTTCTTAAGGCCGTTTGTGTACGCACGACCGTTCTTCAGAAAATAATAATAGAAGGTTCCGCTCTTAATCTTAATCTTCTTCAAGCAATTCGCATAAGCGCGTCCGTTGGTTCTAAAGTAATAATAATACTGCTTCCCGTTTACGGTCAGCTTCTTGAAGCCCTTTGTGTACGCCCGTCCGTTTTTCTGAAAATAATAATAGTACGTTCCGCTACTGACTGTTACTTTCTTGAGGCCGTTTGTATGTGCTCTGCCATTTGCCTGAAAATAATAGTAATACTTGGTCGAATTAATCCTGATTGCCTTTAAACCTGCCGTATACGCTCTGCCGTTTGACTGAAAATAATAGTAATACTTGGCTGAGTCAATCGTAATTGCCTTCAAGCCTGAAGTATAGGCCTGACCATTCGACTGAAAATAATAATAGTAGTTGCTTGAACCGACAGTTACGCTCTTTAATCCGGATGTAAATGCTGTGCCATCCGCTTCAAAATAATAGACGTAATTCACCCCATCTACGGCTATCGTATGAAGCCCATCCGTGTATGCATAACCATCTTCCCCAAAATAGTAAAGTTTTGAATCAATTGTCACCCATTGGTTGGTCACCATGACATTGGTATCCGGATCGTAGTATTGATACTGACCGCCTATTTCCACCAAACCGCTTAACAGTTCATCAGCATAAACTGCATGCGGTACAAGAAATACCAATCCTGCCATCATAATCAAACCCAACAACCATTTCTTCATACCTATCGCCTCCAATTCTCCGCTACGCTGACGCAAATCTCGCGCCAAGTCTCGCGAGCGAGACTTGAATGTTCGACTAGCCAACTGCTGTAATCGTCATCCCTGCTTCATAAATAAATTGTGACGACATGGAGCCATAATAATTCTTTCCTCCTGCCGTTGTATATGCGCGCACACAAATATATGCGGTGCGCCCCTCTTCCTGCCCTTTGATATTGTATTTGCAAGAAGTGGTAGTTCCTAACAATGTATATTTTCCTGTGGATGGATTGTAAGAATAAATCCGATATCCGGTTGCATTTTCCACTGCGTCCCAGGAAATCTTGGTAGTCACGCTTCCATCCTCTTTGATAGCCTCCGAAATAATTCCAATTCCATCTACTTTTGCAGGCTTCGTGCATGCCACATAGGCTGACGACATTGCTGCATAAGTTCTGTAAGTCGCCGGCTGACGATAAGCACGCACCTTAAATGTATAACTACCGGCATCTAATCCGCTAAATGTATAGCTGGTGGTCTTCACATCTTTGCGCTCCACAAGATTACCGGATGCATCATAGCAATATAGACGATAACCCTTCGCGCTAGTCACCTTCGACCAAGCCAATGTAATCGAATTCTTGGTCACTGAAGTCGCAGTCAATCCGGTTGCCTTTGCAGTCCTTGTGGATACCACAAAGACATCACTTGCAGAACCTTTATAAATGGTTCCACTATATTTGCGATAAGCCACTACACGATAACGATAAGTCTTTCCCTTTGAAAGTCCACTAATCTTATAGGATGTGGACTTCGTGCTTCCAATCCTAGTGGACTTTCCTGTGCTTGCAGAATAGCGATAAATATAATATCCTGTTGCACCGGTCATCTTATCCCATGAAAGAGTGATGCTGCTTGTGGATGTGGCAGAAGCTGTCACATTTGTCACCTTCGCAGGTTTGGTTGTCATCGATAAAACTTTTGATTTTGCTCCATAAACAGTCGTGGATGAAGTTTTCATATACGGCTGCACATAGAACTGATATGTCTTACCGGCGGTCAGACCCGAAACTTTATAAGTGGTAGCGGTGGTGGTCTTCTGACCTAATAATTTGCCGCTTGTGTTGTAAATCAAAATACGATATCCGGAAACACCTGATACTTTTGACCAGTTTAAGGTCACACTGGTTGCTGCATTGGCCTTCACAGTCACTGTCTTTGGCTTCGTCGCTGTAGTGGCACTCTCATAGGATGATGAGTATGAACCGAATCCATAAATGGAATTCGTCAACACATATGCGCGCACACGATAAGTATATTTCTTCGCAGATGTCAACTTAGAATTCGTATAAGAATTCTTGGTTGTGGTAGCCAAATACTTCCAACTCTTGGTTGAAGTATCATATCGATAAATGCGATATCCATCAGCTCCGGAAACCTTTGTCCATGTCAATGTGGTGCTATCATAAGTACTCTTAGAACGCTTCAAACCGGTCACCTGTCCTGGGCGCGTCTTAATCGAAATCTTGCCCACACTTCCGTACATCATCTGTCCATCTGCGTTTGTATAGTACGCACGCACACGACAGCTGTATGCGGTTCCTGCTGTCAGACCGGAATAGGTATAGGTCGAAACAGTCGGATCCTCAATCGTAATCGGACCTGTCAATCTGGTACCGCTTGCATCATACAGATAAACCTGATATCCGAGAATACCGGACTGCGCCTTCCAATTGATGGTAATGGAATTTGTCGTGGTCGACGCCTGGGTGATGCCGGAAACAGTTGCAGGTTTGGTGCAGAAACTGATGGCGGTGGTGTAGGAACTATATATATTCTTTCCGGTTACAGTAACATAAGGTTTGATTCTGACATAATATTTTGTCTTAGGAGAAAACTCCTTTATCGTATATGAAGTTCCTGTCACGCTGGCAAGCTTCGCGTAAGAACCTCCCTCTGCTTTGTAAGAAATATAATAACCGGTAGCCCCTGATGACTTGCTCCAGGTAATAGTAGCTCCATTTGCACTTTCTGAATTCTCCGTTACAGTAAAGTTGCTGACCGTATTCGGAAGAGTACGAACAGTCACCCCTGTTGAATAGGAACCGTAAACTTTTGATCCGGTTGTCGTATTTTCCCCGGAGAAATAAGCTTTCACTTTAAAGGTGTAACCCTTGCCCGCAGAAAGCGCTGTTCCATCTGTTAATTGCGTAATGGTAATAGAGTTGGTTGATACAGACTTTCCGAACACCTTTGTGCCGTCTGATGTATATAATGCACAATAATAACCATCCGCATAAGTCACCTTATTCCAGCCAATTGTCATAGACGTGGTTGTCGCAGCAGTTTCTGTTACAGTAGAAACCTTCGCCGGCTTTGTCTGTACATATGCCACATCCAAATCCACATCCGTGCTAATACCGCTCACCTTACCGGTGGATGAATACTGCCACATACTGTAAGGTCTGGAACTGTAGGTTCGTGTATTGTAACGAGCAAGCCAGATATAGTAACCTTTTTCCTCAAAAGTACTTGTACTTACATGAGACGAATCTATAGCATTACTATCATGATCATAATAACTATAATAAGATGCATATACACCAGGTGTATAACCTGCTGAAGCAACCGTATCACAGAAAGCGCACCAAATCTTAGTTCTCTGTGATTTTGTCAAATTAGCCTTATCCAATCTTCCTCCATCGATCAACTCCATATCATAGAAAACCGGATAAGAAATATAAGATGAATAATCATCAATTAAATCAATCACAAAATTGGCAGATGCCTTTGCCTCTGTTGTTGTAATATCCTGTGAGAAGAAATAAACACCAATTTTCAGACCAACTGCATGAGCGCCTTGCATATATGTATCAAAATACGGATCCTTGTCCAATTTTCCAGTATTTGAATATCTATTTCCTGCTCTAATAATTACAAAGGACACGCCAGCATTTTTTACCTTTGTCCAGTTAATTTCTTTGTCCCATTTGGACACATCAATTCCATAAATCTTTTTACTGGTAGCGAACTGACTTTCATGAGTTAATCCCTCTCCGCCAACTGTATTCACAATACTTACAGCAGAAACCGGTGAGATAATGCCTGGATTATCTGTGCTTGCAGTCACAAGTGAAATTCCAGATGTGGTGCTGGTATGAGTATCTGCATTTTGCAATGCGGCACTGGCGGCTTCAGCCTCATCCTCCGCAATCAAGTCCTCTATATCTACAGACTTTCCGCTTTCCTCTGCACGTGCACTCTTTACAGCGATATAATCAGACCAATCCTCATCCTCGTACTTCTCATATTCCTCAGATGTTGTAACTGCATTCTGAAGATCCTCCACAATCGCTAAAGTCTCTTCATCATAATGATCAACGTTTGCATCAACATCATAATTTTCAACATCGATGGAAATCGTATCATCTCCATTTATGATTTCGTTCACTTCGAAAGCTTCCAGATATTCCTCAGAGCTATCACTGATTACATCCTCGCTTTCATCTGTGGTATCATCCGCCGTACCATCCGCGGTATCATCTGTGACATTTTCCGCAGTGGATACTGACTGTGTTTTTAATCCATTTTCATCCGGTATCGCTACCGCTACAGCCTCCTTCGACTCCTCCTCTGTCGTATTTCCAAGGTTTCCGGTCAACTCTGTTGCAGAAATAGCCACTGCTGCAACAATTCCCCAAGTCAACAAGATGGAAGCAAATTTCTTCTTCATAAATCGTTCTCCAACTCCGTATTACTAAAAATTTATTGGCGCCCATAGAGAGCAACTATATTATAACATTTCTAGTACTTTTTTCACAAGTTAAATCGTTTTTTTCTATCACTTTCTATCCTTTATAAAAAAAAGACTTTCCCAATTTGTATTAACAACAAATCGTGAAAGTCTGATGAAGATTAGTCAGCGACTTTTCTTCTTTATCCGCTTTTTGCTGACCGCTCTCCTGGGCGGGCAAAAATTCGTCAGCAGATTTTCTTTTTTATCTTGTTTCTGCTGACTGCTCTCACTCCCCCGGGTCAAGTCCTTTTTGTGGTGTAAATTCACCTTTAGGTGTTTGGTTTGTTTATGCAGCTAGCAATCGCTGTTGTTCCTTGGCAATCAATATAAGGGCCTGAGTGCATTCACTTAAATGAGAAGTTCCTTTTTTTGAAATG
>SVFB01000053.1 GCA_015057085.1 Lachnospiraceae bacterium | reverse complement strand
GTGATAGTGAAGAAACAACAGAAATGTTATATCTACACCCGTGTTTCTACAGCAATTTAGGTTGATGGTTATAGTTTGGACGCCCAACGAGATAAGCTTACCCAATATGCCGAGTATCAGGATATGGAAGTTGTAAAAGAGTTTTCTGATGCAGGTCACTCCGGTAAGATTATTAATGGAAGACTGGAGTTTTCAAGGATGCTTGAAGAAATTGCAAGAAGCACCTTCCCAAAGATTTTATCTATCGCATCCTTAAGAGCTTTGATATAATATACGGTGAATTCATAGATGCAGAAAAGAAGCGCTTTATTAACTCTTTTGTAGAGTGTGTTGAAATCTTTGAAGAGGAACAAGAGGATGCAATTTAAATAGGAATCATTCTGATATGAGAGGAGAGTTGCAATGAGTAAGGTGATTTTATTAAATGGCAGTGCACATCAACATGGATGTACGGCAACAGCACTGGAAGAGATGGCAAAAGTGTTTTTGGAAGAAGGTGTTGAGACAGAAATTATCCAGGTCGGAACCAAGCCGGTTCGCGGTTGCATTAGTTGCGGTAAATGTGAAGAAATAGGTCGATGCGTATTTGATGATTTGGTAAATGAGGTCGCACCGAAATTTGAAGAAGCAGATGGTCTTGTTGTGGGCAGTCCGGTATATTATGGCTCGCCGAATGGTAATATTTTATCTTTTATGGATCGTTTGTTTTATAGCACAAATTTCTCGAAACAAATGAAAGTCGGTGCAGCAGTTGTAAGCTGTCGAAGAGGTGGAAATACAGCAAGCTTTGATGTCTTAAATAAGTATTTTACCATAAGTGGAATGCCGGTGGCATCATCTACATATTGGAATCAGGTGCATGGTTTTTCAGCAGAGGATGTAAAGAAGGATTTGGAAGGCTTGCAGACAATGAGAAATCTTGCCAGAAGTATGAGCTTTATGATGAAAGCTTTTGGTGATGCAAAAGAGAAATATGGCTATCCGGAATTTGAAAGAAATGCTTTTACAAGTTTTCCGGATGGAAAATAGATAACATAGTGAAATAAGATGAAAAAGGAATCGAGGCAACTCGATTCCTTTTTTGCAAATTTTTATAACCGTTACAAAGTTGGGCTATACCTCTTAAATAAGCTTATAACAACTATCAGGATTTGATTATGGACGCCTATTTGTTCAAGTGGCAATATAAGTTCTAACAGTTAACAACCACCTAATGAAAACAATGCAAAAACAAATATTAGAAAGGAAGTAATGATTATGGCAGACAAAGAATATGGTTTTGACACGTTGAAGATTCAGGCAGGATATGATTCTGCTGATAATAAGTATTCGGTTTCACCTCCAATCTATCACACAGCAGCATTTGATTTCAGAGATACGGAGCATGCTGAGAATTTATTTACTTATAAGGAAGCAGGATTTCTTTATACAAGAGTCGGCAATCCTACAGTAACTTATTTTTCTGAAAGAGTTAAGGCTCTCGAAGGTGCTAAGAATGCTGTGGCAGTAGGATCAGGAATGGCAGCAATTGCATACACACTTCTAAATCTTGCAGCAAAAGGCGGAACAATTCTCGCTTCACCTTATCTTTATGGAGGTACGATTGACAGTTTCGATAGACTTTTCCCGGAAGTCGGAGTGAAAATTAAACTTACAAGAAGTGTTCTTGATCCGGAAGAACTTGATAAGGAACTATCTGAGGGAGATGACATTAAGGGAGTGTATCTTGAGTCGATATCCAATCCAAATGCATATCTTCCGGATATTGATGCGATATCCGAGGTGGCCCATAAGCATGGTGTACCGGTTGTTGTTGATAATACAGTTGCAACTCCTTATATCTACAGACCGCTTGAACATGGTGCTGACATCGTTGTTTATTCTGCAACCAAGGGACTTACAGGACATGGAAATATCATCGCAGGTCTTATTCTTGACAATGGTAAGCTCGACTATTATACCCAGGACAGATATCCACAGTTCTATGAGCCAATTGTGATGCTCAAAGGTAAGAGTCCGAAAGAAGTGTTCCCGGACAACTTTTTCATATTCCGTGCAACGCTTGTATACCTTAACCTTTTGGGAGCTGCACTTTCACCTAATGATGCGTATCTTGGAATTCTGGGCCTTGAGACTCTTTCGGAAAGAATTGCGAAGCAGAGTGCAAATGCTTTAAAGATTGCTGAGTATCTTGAAAACTCACCGGCAGTAGAATGGGTTCGTTATCCTAAGCTTGACTCATATAAATATAAAGAAGTTGCGGATAAGCATCTGACAAATGGTGGTGGAGGACTTCTTTCTTTCGGAATCAAGGGAGGCAAGGAGCAGGAAGCACTATTCCTTAATAATCTTAAGCTATTCCATTATCTTGTAAATCTTGGCGATGTGCGTTCACTTATCGTAAATTCGCCGGATACAACTCACAGTGAGCTTACAGATGAAGAGAAAGAGCTTGCAGATATCCCTGCAAATCTTATCAGAATTTCAGTTGGGCTAGAAGATGTGAATGACCTAATTGCAGATTTAGATCAGGCGTTCAAGGTGGCTGGACTTTTGGATGCTGATAGCTCTGCTGCTTAATAGGTGCATGAAAAAGAGAAATTATATAGTGTTTAAAAAGGAGCATGATATGAAAAAGAAAAATTGGTTAAAAAAGATGGTTGCAGTTGGACTTGTTTTTTCGTTATTTACGGGCTGTGCAGTATCATCTAATGATAGCGAAAAGGTATCTTCATCTTCTACTACTGAAGGAGGAGCAACTGCGACAGATGGGGAGTATAAGTATGGCAAGATTGATATCCCCGGAAAGGATGGAGCTCTTTGTGGAGCGCCTATTTATATCGCTTATGAAAATGGTTACTTTGCGGAAGAGGGATTTGACGTAACTTTGATTTCTGCAGATTTTGAGACCAGAAAGATTGGTTTGAACAACGGCACAATCCCGATTGTAAATGGAGATTTCCAGTTCTTCCCGTCTATTGAGAATGGAATCGATGTAAAGGTTGTAGATGGTCTTCACGAGGGATGTATTAAATTTGCGGTAAGAACTGATTCTGATATCGAGACTGTGGAGGATTTGAAAGGCAAGAAGATCGGTGTGGATGAAATCGGTGGAACTCATCATCAGGTGGCAAGCTTATGGCTTGAAAATGCTGGAATATCTGCAGATCCTGCCGATGGAGAGGTGACATTCCTTCCATATTCTGATGGAAATCTTGAGTTTGAAGCTTTAGAAAGCGGAGAGATTGATGTTGCAGCGCTTTGGGATCCACTTGGATCAATTCATGAAAAGGCAGGAGATGTCAAGATTATCTTTGATCTTGGAACGGATGAGTATTTTAAAGATAAATTCTGCTGCTTCTTATATGCTTCTACCAAAGTACTTGAAGAGAATCCGGAGGAAGTTGCCGCATTACTTCGTGCTTACAGAAAAGCACAGGAATGGATATATGAAAATCCTGAAGAAGCGGTGGATATCATCGTAGAGAAAAATTATGCTGCGATTGAAGACAGAGAACTGGCAGTAGAACTTGTAAAGAGTTATGGATATCCGTCTGCTACACAGCATGCAGAAAACTGGGATGAGCTTGTAGAAGAAAATGTGAGATATTTTGCGAATGGTCTCTATGACATTGGATATCTTGAAACGGATCCGGAAGAGTTTACAAATAATATTTATCAGAAAGTAGATGTAGGAAATTGATAACGTTAAAAACAGTAAAGCAACTTCTAAAGATACTATTTACGATATCCGGTTTTATCGTGGCAATATTGGTAAATGTCCTGTTCCCACAAAAGGCAGATGTAACATTCAAAATATATACGTTAAATATTTTGAATCTGAGGATTGCTTTTGATATTAATAGTGCTTACATTGTGGTTTTGGTAGCATTGATTTTGATATATGCAATATCCGGAATACGGTCGATTTTTCAAAAAGATAAAAGAAAACTTTATGCAAAAAATGCAGCATTTAGATTTGCACTTGGAATCGCTCTTGCCATATGGGATATAGGAGGAACTAAGCTTCAAATCTTTGCACAACCGTTTTTTCCCGGACCGGCTCAAATTATAGAAGCCTATCTTGCAGAAGGAAGCTACATCGTACAGAATACGCTATATTCTATCAGACTTTATTTAGCAGGCTTTAGTTGCGGAGTACTGCTTGGAGTTGGAACAGGTATATTGATTGGATGGTTTCCGAAAGTATATTATTGGGTATTTCCTGTCCTTAAGATAACAGGAGTCGTGCCGGCAGTTGCATGGATGCCTTTTGCGCTTACACTTTTCCCAACATCATTTAGTGCAGCAGTATTCTTAATTGTAATTTGTGCTTGGTTTCAGATTGCATTCCTGACAGCTCAGGGTATACAAAGTACGCCTAAGCAGAGCTACGAAGCAGCAACAGTCCTTGGGGGAGGGCAGATCAATCAGATACTGCATGTTGCCATACCGCATGCGATGCCGGATATCTTTACCGGCATCGGTTCGGCAAATGCTATGGCATTTACCACGCTTGTAATGAGCGAGATGTTGGGTCAACCGGGAGGTCTTGGATATTATATCAACCAGTCCAAGGTATGGAGTGCATATTATAAGGTTCTTGCCGCTATTGTTATCATGGCTGTCCTGTTTTCGTTTATCAATTTTCTGATTGGTCTTATCAGGAAAAGAGTACTCAGATGGCAACAGGGGGTTATTAAAGTATGAAAAGTTCTATCAGCATAAGTAATGTAAATCGTATTTATAAAGATTCAGATGGTAACAGAGTTGAAGCTTTGAAAGATGTGGATCTCGAAATAAAACCCGGAGAGTTTATATCAATTATAGGACCATCTGGGTGTGGCAAGACAACACTTCTTCGTCTTATAGCAGGTCTGGACAAACCTCAGACAGGGCAGTTATTCATAGATGGGGCACCAATCACAGGCGCTGATCCGTCCAGAGGATACGTGTTTCAGCAGGGAAGCCTTTTTCCGTGGTTGAGCGTTAGGAATAATATTGCTTATGGTTTAAGGGCAAGAAATGTTTATAGAAGCAAAAAAGAAAATATAGAAAACTATATTGAACTTGTCGGACTGAAAGGATTTGAGAAGTCGTATCCACACCAGATTTCGGGTGGTATGGCGCAAAGAGTCGCCATAGCAAGAGCGCTGATCAATGAACCTAAGGCTCTTCTTTTGGATGAACCTATGGGTGCTCTTGATTCTTTTACCAGGGCGGATCTTCAGGATAAACTCTTGGAATTGTGGAAAAAGGATGGAACTACTATGGTTTTGGTGACGCATGATATTGATGAAGCGATATATTTAAGCGATAGAATTGTCATCATGACGCCAAGACCGGGTAAGATTAGTAAGATTATAGATGTGAATTTGTCCAGACCAAGACAGAGAGGAAGTGCATCGTTTCTTGAAATGAGAAGACAAATCCTTGAATTCTTCGAATTGGCACAGGCGATTCCGCAACCGGAATACAATATCTAAATCTAAAGAGAATGTTTATAAAAAGAGTTTTAAATCAGATTAAATGGGAAGGATGAAATATGAATTATTTAAAAAAGAATTTTGTAAAGTTCATTGAACTTGTACTTTCATTAATACTTGCAATTGGATCGTTTACAGTATTCGCAGCTTGTCCGGTGTCAGAAGAACATGTAATGGCTTGCCATTATGCACAACTGGCGGTTACGACACTTGGCATTATTCTTGTTGTTCAGTCATTGGTAGCAGTTATTATAAGTAATGAAAAGGTGAAGCTTGGTATATCACTTGCACAGATCCCAACTGCGGCAGCCGTATTTTTAATTCCAGGAACTATTTTTTCACTTTGCATGATGAGCAGTATGAGATGTATCAGTATCTTTCAGCCTGCTGTAAGAGTCATTAGCGCGATTGTGTTTGTTGTATCAGTTGTAGATGTAGTTATTAGTGTTATCAAGAAGAATAAGCAGGGAGTTAGTAAGTGAACATAGCGAAACTGCCGTTAAAAAATATAATCAGTTATAAAAAAAGAACGATAGGATTAATTCTAATACTCGTAATTTTGACAATGTCATTATTCGGAGGAAGCATCTTTATCAAAAGTCTTAATAACGGACTTGATAGTTTGAATGAAAGATTGGGCGCAGATATCATTGTGCTTCCAAAGGATGCAGAATCAGAGGTGGATCTTCAAAATCTCCTGCTTCAGGGAACGCCCGGATATTTTTATATGGATAAAAGTATTTTAAATGACCTTGAAAGTATTGAGGGAGTAGATAGGATATCGGCGCAATATTTTCTGGTGTCGGCCAATGCAGACTGCTGTAGTGTTAAGGTTCAGATTATCGGATTTGATGAAGAGACTGATTTCACAATCAAACCCTGGTTGCATGAAAGCTATCAGGGCGTGCTTAAGGATAATGAGATCATTGTTGGTTCAATGCTCTCTACTAAAGTGGGCCATACCTTGAAATTGTATGGAAAGGAATTTCTTGTAGTCGGCAAGCTTGAAAAGACCGGAACAGGACTTGATACTGCGGTATATACAACAGGTGATACAGTTAAAACTTTAATAGAGGCAGCGGAGGATAAAGGGATTAGCATATTATCAAAGCAAAGCCCGGATGATGTGATATCTTCTGTTTATATTGATGTAAAAGACGGATATGACATTGATACGATAGTATCTGATATTAATCTCAACAACAGCGAAGTCAAAGCTGTCCGAGCAAGGACAATGATGACTTCGACCTCGGATCGGCTAGGTATCATCTCTTCTGCAATTTCGTTTTTTGTCAAAATCATATGGGCGTTCGCAGCAATCATTTTGATAGCAGCTTTCTACATCATCACAGGTGAGAGAAAGAAAGAGTTTGCAGCGCTTAGAGTAATCGGAGTTTCACGAAAGAAGCTGGGGCTTTTGGTTATGTCAGAGGCAATTATAATTGGAATTATCGGAAGTGTGTTTGGCATCATCATCACGGGAGCATTTATGTATTCATTTAGTGTTCTTATTGGTACCAGACTTGATCTTCCGTATTTGCTTCCTGGTGTGATTACGACCACATACTATATCCTTGTAACCTTTATAAGCGTTGTGCTTCTTGGAACAATATCGGGTTTGATATCAGCGTATAGGGCTGTGTCAGTGGATACAGCAAGGATATTAAGAGAGTAGGAAAGCAACAAATGATGATCGATGCAAAGAATATATTAGTTTCTTATACGAAAAATGGCAAAAAGGATAATACGATCTCTATCATAAATTCTGTTGATATAACAATTGTTCCCAGTAAGGTTACGGTTATCTTCGGAAGATCCGGGAGTGGGAAAACAACGCTTATCAGCGTGTTGGCCGGTTTGTTGAAACCGCAAGAAGGAAGCGTTTTGTATGATGATATCGATTTGTATCAGCAGAACGATGATGTTATTTCTGACTTTAGAAGCAAAAATATCGGGTTTATTCCGCAAGGCCAAAGCCTACTAAGTAATTTAACGATTAAGGAGAATATACTTTTAGCAAACAATCATGGCAATGATTCAGATAGAGCAGATGAGTTGATTGAGCTCCTGGGACTTTCCGAACGAGAGGAGTATCTGTCAAGCCAGTTGTCCGGAGGAGAACTCAGAAGATGTGCAATTGCAAGAGCACTAATTAATCAGCCTTCTGTAGTATTTGCAGATGAGCCGACAGGTGATCTTGATGATGATAATACACAAATTGTATTCGAACTTCTTCGTCAAAAAGCAAAAGATGGTGCGGCTGTTGTAATCGTAACGCATGATGAGTCAGCATACAATTATGCAGATATAGTATATCGAATGGATGGCGGAGTGCTTACGTTAAGTGATATTCAAAAATAAAGCTTATAATCACTGCTTATTACCTGAGATAGCTTTTTGAAATAAGACATTTGTTAATAAATGTGTTAGCATACTATTTAAACAAAAGTGATACGAGGAATTTTGAATGACACTGCAACAGCTGCGCTATGCAATGGTTGTGGCACAAACAGGCTCTATGAACAAGGCAGCAGAGAGTCTTTTTATATCACAGCCTACACTTACCAATACAATAAGAGGTCTTGAAGAAGAGTCAGGAATAACGATCTTCAATAGAACCAATAAAGGGGTTAACCTCACAGCTGAAGGTTCTGACTTTCTATTTTATGCAAAGAAAGTTTGTGATCAGTATGATCAGCTCATATGGCGATATGATGGCAAAGGTAATGCCAGAAAAGTATTCAGCGTTTCGACACAACATTATTCCTTTGTGTGTGAAGCATTTTCAGATACTGTTAAAGATTATGATGCTTCAACATATCATTTTTCAATTCTTGAAACGACTACTTCCAAGATAATAGAAGATGTAAGCACATCAGCAAGCGAGGTTGGGGTTTTGTTTCTTAGTGATTTCAACAAGGAGGCCTTAAAGAAACTTTTTGTAGATCATTCTCTGACATATAAGAAGATTGTAAGTTGCAGATTTTATGTATATCTGGGGAAAAATCATCCGCTTGCAGACAGAGATATCATAGACTATGAAGATATCACAAAATATCCTCTTTTAACCTATGAACAGGGAAAGGATAGTCCTTTATATATGGCGGAGGAGATTTTTGGAGAGCAGGATTATCCGTATTCGATAAAGGTTTCGGACAGAGCATCCATGCTTCAGATTATGAATAAACTGAACGGATTTACTTTTTGTTCGGGAGCTGTCAGAGGCGCTGTAGGATGGAGTGATTATAAGATTATCCCGCTTAGAGAAAGCGCACACCTTCCGTATAGCTCTATGGAAATTGGTTATATACATAAAGATGGACTTAGCCAGATCGGCAAAAGATTTGTAGAGGAGCTCTATAAGGCAGCTCCATCAGAAGAATAAGTGATAAGTAAATGGGCAAGGAATTATATTCTATATTCTTTGCTCATTTTTTATAGAAAGAGTGATAACCAATAGTTATCGCAGACGATAGAATCCCTGTAATTTTAAATCACCGGAGCGGATGCTATGATAACTTTATCAGATAACAAGAAGACAAAGTGATTTAAAAAACAGGAGTTTAAAGATGAAATCAATACTTGCTTTTGGAGATTCAAATACATGGGGATTGGTACCGGGCTCTGCCCCGTTTGCCAGATATTCCTGGGAGCAAAGATGGACAGGGGTTCTTCAATCATACAGCAATCAAATAAGAATTTTGGAAGAGGGGCTGTGTGGAAGAACAACGATTTTTGATGATGCTCTACGTCCGGGAAGAAATGGACTTAGCTCATTGCCTGTGATATTAGAAAGTCAAAGCCCTGTGGAATCTGTAATTTTGATGCTTGGAACAAATGACTGCAAGCAGATATATAAAGCATCAGCATATACGATTGGGAAAGGTATCGAATTATGTCTTCAGGAGATAAAGAAATATGTTTTACCTCAAAACATCCTGCTGATTTCTCCAATATATTTAGGTGATGATGTATGGAAACCGGAAAAGGATCCGGAGTTTAACAGGGATTCTATTGCAGTCAGTCATGAACTGAAAGAAGTGTATCGTGAAATTGCAAATAATTTTGGTTGTGAATTTCTTGCAGCTTCTGACTATGCCGGCCCGGATGAGGCGGACGAAGAACATATGAGTGTAAATGGACATCAGGCATTGGGAAAAGCAGTTTTTGCAAAATTGCAATCGATGGGAGTCTTGGAAGCGTGAGATAAGAAATACTTATCACTAGTGATAAGATTCATGTAATTTTTAAAAACAATGATGAGTGATAAGATATGTTTATCATCAAGAAAGGAACATGAAAATATGAGAAACAGAAGTAATAACATTCAAATGAATCAAACAAGATGTACATGTTGTCGAATGAACAAAACCGGGGATCAAAATGTGATTGAGTTGTTCGACTTAATTGTGGTGCACTCTAAGACAAATCGATGTTAAATCTGTGTCTTTATAAATCATGTTACCCCCGGAGCTTAAATGAAAGCCCCGGATTTTTTTGACAAAAAATTATTAATAAATATTCAAAACGAGAGGAAAAAGATATGAGTTTAAAGCTTAATTCACTTTTAATACATGGAGGAACAGATGGAGATGAGACAACAGGAGCTGTAAATGTTCCGGTATATCAAACATCAACCTACAAGCAGGACGGACTTGGTCAAACCAGAGGCTGGGAGTATTCCAGAACCGGTAATCCTACAAGAGATGCATTGGAAAAGTTGATTGCAGATTTAGAGCAAGGAGAATACGGATTGGCTTTTGCTTCCGGTCTTGCTGCAATCAATACAGTTTTATCACTTTTTCATGAAGGCGATCAGTTGATTGTTTCAGACAATATTTATGGCGGAACTTTCCGTATTTTAGACAATGTTTTCAAAAACTTCGGAATTACATACAAAATCGTGAATACATCGAATTTGGATTCTGTGAAAGAAGCCATTGATGAAAAGGTAAAAGCAATATATGTAGAAAGTCCGGCAAATCCGCTGTTGACGGTGACAGATATAGAAGCAGTGGCCAAAATCGCAAAGGCAGAAGGAAAGCTATTGATCGTAGATAACACATTCCTGACACCATATCTGCAGAGACCGCTTGCATTGGGCGCTGATATTGTAATCCATAGCGGTACAAAGTATTTAGGAGGACACAGCGATACTGTTTCAGGACTTGTGGCAGTAAAGGATAAAGAATTAGCGGATCGTTTGTATTATCTGCAAAATGCAATCGGAGGCGTGCTGGCTCCTTGGGATAGTTTCCTAGTTATTCGTGGAATCAAAACTTTGGGTGTTCGAATGGACAGACACGTAAAAAATGCTGAAAGAATTGCCAAGTGGCTTGTAACAAATCCGGCAATCAGCCGTGTCTATTATCCTGGATTAGAAAATGATCCGGGCTATGAAATTCAAAAGAAACAAGCGGATGGCCCTGGAGCAATGATTTCTTTTGAATTAAAAGAAGAATATGATTACAAATCATTTTTCGCACAACTAAAACTAATTACGCTGGCAGAAAGCCTTGGCGGAGTTGAATCTTTAGCTTGCCATCCTGCGAGTATGACGCATGCTGCGATCCCAGCAGAAATCAGAAAACAGGTAGGAATCACGGACGGGCTCATTCGTCTGTCCGTGGGTATAGAAGATGCAGATGATTTAATTGAAGATTTGAAGCAGGCAATTGAAGCCTCTGTAAAGGAGGTGGGGTAGATATGGATGTTCATATGAGCGTTTCTGACATGATTGGAAATACACCAATTTTAAAATTAAATCATGTGGAAACAGAATCAAATGTCAATCTGTTTGCCAAGCTTGAGTTGATGAATCCTGCAGGAAGCGTAAAGGATCGTGTAGGACTTGCGATGATTGAAGACGCGGAACGAAAAGGACTTTTAAAACCGGGCGGTACGATTATTGAAGCAACTGCCGGCAATACTGGAATCGGTATCGCACTTGGAGCTTTAAACAAAGGATACAGAATCATTTTTACTGTTCCGGAAAAATTCTCTGTGGAAAAGCAACAGATTATGAAAGCTTTGGGGGCTGAGATTGTTCATACGGATCGAGAGTCCGGGATGCTTGGTGCAGAAAGAAAAGCGCAGGAGTTATTGAAAACAATTCCCGGAGCCATTTCTCTGGGGCAGTTTCATAATCCTGCAAATCCACTCATTCATTATGAGACAACCGGAGCTGAAATCTATCAACAGATGGATGGTAAAATCGATTATTTAGTGGCCGGTGCCGGCAGTGGAGGAACTTTTTCCGGGGTTATGAAGCGCTTAAAGGAAAAAAATCCGAAGATTGAAGGTGTGTTGGCTGATCCGGTGGGATCTATCATCGGTGGAGGAGAGCATTCTGATTATGATATTGAAGGAATCGGAAATGACTTTATCGCAGATACGATGGATATGAGTTTTGTAGATAGGGTTATCAAGGTAACCGATAAGGATGCCTTTGCAGCATCCAGAACTCTGGCAAAGAAGGAGGGGATTTTGGCAGGAACTTCATCCGGAGCAGCTCTTGCGGCAGCACTGAAACTTGCGGAAACGATAAAGAGCGGAAACATTGTTGTTATATTTCCTGATCGCGGGGATCGTTATCTCAGCAAAGGCTTATATGATGAAGAAAATAGTGAAATTTAGGAGAGATTCTTATGAATGAAGTATTCCAATTAAATCATGTCTCCAAAAAATACGAAAACGATGGGAAAGAGTTTATCGCATTAAAGGATGTGTCTTTATCGATTCGTGAAGGTGAAATATTTGGAATTATCGGAATGAGTGGAGCGGGAAAATCAACTCTCGTTCGTACTTTAAACCGCCTGGAAAATGTGTCCGGAGGAAGCGTTTCGTTTTATGGTCAAAATCTGGCAGAACTAAAGCCACGGGAGCTTCGAAATGTGCGTCGGGAAATTGCCATGATATTTCAGGGATTTAATCTTCTGGCTCAGAAAACAGTTTTAAGTAATGTAATGCAACCGCTTAGAATTGCCGGAGTGCCAAGAGCAATAAGAAAGCAAAAAGCCCTGGAAATGTTAAAAGTCGTAGGATTGGAGGATAAGTGGAATGAGTATCCTGCAAGATTATCCGGTGGACAAAGACAACGTGTGGCTATCGCCAGAGCTTTGGCAGCTGATCCCAAAGTCTTGTTGTGTGATGAAGCTACAAGCGCTCTGGACCCAAAGATAACCGGAGAAATTCTTGATTTGTTAAAAGAAATCAACAGGACAAGAAAGCTTACGATAGTGATTATTACACATGAAATGTCGGTTGTAGAGGAAATCTGCGATCGGGTGGCGATTGTCGATAATGGTGAATTATCCGAAATCGGTGAAGTGAAAGAAATCTTTCGAAATCCTAAATCTAAGGCAGCGCAAAAACTTGTATTTCCGAGCAATCCTTTTGATCCGTCAACCAGTGACAGCAGGCTCATTCGTCTGGTGTTTGATGGATCGGCAGCCAATCGACCATTTATCGCTGAATTAGTAGAAAAGACCGGCAGTAAGGTCGCAATTTTAAGTGCTAACACAAAGAGTGTAGGTGGAATCGGGTATGGACAGATGGTAGTAGAACTGCCAAACAACCCGGAGGAACAAGAAAAGATTATTGAGTTCTTTGAAACAGGTGGATTGACTGTGCAGGAGGTGAGACACGCATGAGCGAATACATTATAGATGCAATCCGACAGGGAATTGTGGAAACATTGCAGATGTCCTTTGCAGCTTCGTTTTTTGCATATCTTCTGGGCTTGCCGCTTGGAGTTTTACTTTATGCAACAGCGAAGGGAAGACTTTTATCCAACCGCCCGGCGCATTTTATATTGGGATTGCTTGTAAATATCGGAAGATCGTTACCATTCTTGATTTTACTGGTGTTATTAATTCCTTTTACAAGATTTTTGACAGGCTCGTCCATCGGAACAGTGGCTTCCATAGTACCATTGACAGTTGGAGCAATTCCAATTATTGCCAGAATGGTGGAGTCATCATTGAGTGAGGTTTCACCGGGAATCATAGAAGCTGCCACGTCTATGGGAGCTTCGCCGGTATATACCATTTTACATTTTATTTTGCCGGAAGCTTTGCCGTCACTTCTTTTGGGAGCAGCAATCAATGTTGCAACCGTTTTGGGATATTCAGCTATGGCTGGAGTCATCGGAGGAGGTGGACTTGGAGCAATCGCACTTCAATACGGATATTACAGATATCAAAAGGATGTGCTTTGGACCACAGTAACACTTTTGGTAATTATGGTGATGGTGATTCAAGAAGGTGGAAACATCATAGCAAAAAAAGTAAGAAAATAATAAAACAATAAATTTTTTAACAAAGGAGAGAAAGAATTATGAGAAAGAAGACAGTTAAGAAAATCGCAGCTACATTAGCATTTGCACTTGCATTGACAGCAACAGCATGCGGCAATACAAGCAAATCAGACACCCAGAATGCATCTGCGTCAGATGCAGAAAACGTTACAATTAAAGTAGGGGCAAATATTACTCCACATTCAGAAATTTTGGAGCAGGCCGTACCTCTCCTGGCTGAAAAAGGAATTACCCTCGAAGTCGTAAAAATTGAGGACTCTGTATCACCTAATACAGGCGTGGTAGAAGGAAGCCTTGATGCGAATTATTTTCAGCATGTTCCATACTTAGAGCAGTCAAATGAAGAAAATGGTTGGGATCTTGTATCTATCGGAGCCATTCATTATGAGCCATTTGGAATTTATGCCGGAAAAACAACAGATTTAAGTGAGTTGCCTGATGGCGCGGTCGTGGCAGTACCAAATAATGTAACAAACGAAGCAAGAGCATTACTTCTGTTGGAGCAGGAAGGAATTATCACATTGTCAGAGGACGCTGGAATCGAAGCAACTCCTGAGGATATCGTAGACAATCCAAAGAATATTACATTTAAAGAACTGGCACCGGAACAGCTTGTTGCAGCTCTTCCTGATGTGGATGTTGCCGTAATTAATGGAAATTATGCAATTGAAGGCGGTTTACATGTAAAGGATGCGCTTGCAGTAGAGGCAAACGACGGACTTGCAGCTCAGACTTATGGAAATATTATTGCAACCACAAAAGAGAATGCAAACAATGAGGCTCTTTTGACATTGGTTGAAGTACTTCAAAGCGAAGAAATCAGTCAGTATATTGAAGAAACATATGATGGAGCAGTTGTACCATTGAACTAAGGAGGTCAGGACATGATCGGTTTCGAGTATTATAATCCGGCCAAAATTGTATTTGGTGAAGGCAGCGAAACACATATAAAAGGTTTGCTGCAAGAGCATCAGGTTACATCGCTATTACTAGTGTACAGCGGAGATTTCATCAAAGATTTAGGGATTTATGCAACAATTGAACAGGCCGTAAAGGAGCTGGGAATTCGTTTTAGTGAAAATGGAAATGTGGTTCCGAATCCCTCTATTGAACTTGTTCGAGAATTGGTAGAGCAAGGAAAGCAGAACCAGGTGGATTTTGTCCTGGCGGTTGGTGGCGGAAGCGCTATTGATACCGCAAAGGCAGTGGCAATCGGAATTCCTTATGAGGGAGATCCTTGGGATTTCTTTGAAAAAGGAATTTCACCGAAACAGGTTCTTCCAATCGGGGTCATTGCAACTACAGCTTCCAGCGGTTCGGAAACTTCGAATGCTGCGATTCTTTCAAGTGGTGAATGGAAACTGGGATTTGAGGATGACAGAATCATTCCAAAGTTTGCAATCATGAATCCGGCATATACAGTAAATCTTCCGTCATACCAAACCTTCGTGGGAATTGCTGACGTGTTGTCACATCTATTGGAAAGATATTTTTCCGATGAGAAGAATTCTGATACGACAGATTATCTTATAGAAGGTGCCATCAGAGCATTGTTTATTAATGCAGATAAATTACAAAAGAACGAACAGGATATTCAAGCGAGAGGAGAAATTCAGTGGCTGGCCAGTGTCGCCCATGGAGGCTTTTTGGATGCAGGCAGAATTGCTGACTGGGGTTCTCACAGAATTGAGCATGAATTGTCTGCTCAATACAATATCACCCATGGTGAAGGAATGGCCATTGTGATGGTAGCCTGGATTAAATATATGGCAAAAGAGAAGCCTTGGAGACCGGCTCTTCTGGCCAGTCGTATATTTGGAGTAGATTCATTTCATTATACACAAGAGGAGCGGGCTGAAATCCTGGCCGAGCGATTGGATGATTTCTTTAGAAAAATCGGTCTGCGAACAAGATTATCCGAGCTTGGAATTGATGATAAGGATTTTGACAGTATGGCCAAGAGAGCTACAAAGAACGGCACAGTAGGCCATTATGTAGCCCTTGATGGTGAAAAAATAAAAGCAATTTTAGAGTTGGCAATTTAAATAAAAATAAACAAAATATAAGAATCAGAAAGGAACAAAAAAATGGCAAGAGTAAATTTAAAGCAACCAAACGAATTAACAGGAGAAGCAAAGAAGGCTTATGAAGCACTTGATGCAGCAGGAAAGGTAACAAATATGAAGCTTGTAATGCTTCAGGATTATGGAACCTACAAGGCATTTATGGGATGGTATGATTCATGGGAAAGTCTTGAAAAGACAGTTGGATTACGTGCCGCAACCATTTATGCACATTCCATTTCTACCACAAACGGATGCCTGTTGTGCTCTCTGTTTTTTATCAGTGACTTGCGCGAGTTAGGACTTGATCCACACAACTTTGAAACTTCTGAGAACGAAAAGTTACTTCAGCAGCTGGGACAGCAGATTGTAAAAGATCCAACCAAAGTTTCAGATGAATTACTTGATGGATTAAGAAAATTCTATACCGATGAAGAAATCATTATCATCGTAGGATTTGGTGCGCAGATGCAGGCAACCAACAATTTTAATTCCGTACTGGGTGTAGATGTGGATGAACGCTTATTACCACTGAAGGATCAGTTTAAGCCTGCTACATGGAGAGACGCATTGTCAAAATAACATTGATAATATTACGAGTATCAAAAAAGAGTCACGTTGTGGCTCTTTTTTTTAACCGCGAAAAGATGTGTGTCGACAGGTGTCTTGACACAAGACTTTACATATGATATAGTCTCTATCAATTGTGGAAAAAAAGGAGAGAGTCATGACTTCAATTATCGAAGAAATCGAAGCGTTAAAGCGCGAAAATGACGCTGTACTACTGGCACATTATTATGTGGAAGATGAAGTGCAGGCGATAGCGGATTATGTGGGCGATAGCTATTATCTTGCAAAGGTGGCAGTCGGTTTAAAAGAGCGAACGATTGTATTTGCAGGGGTTTCATTTATGGGAGAATCGGCTAAGATTTTAAATCCGGACAAGACGGTATTGATGCCGGATCCGAATGCGGATTGTCCGATGGCACATATGGCGGAAATCGAGAAAATCAAAGCTGTACGAGAGGAATATGAGGATGTGGCAGTTGTCTGCTATATCAATTCGACTGCGGAATTAAAGATGCATTCTGACGTATGTGTGACATCAGCAAATGCGATGAAAATAGTTCAAGCACTGCCAAACCGCAATATTTTCTTTATACCGGACGAAAACCTGGGAAGATATATTGCTTCAAAGGTTCCAGACAAACACTTTATTTTTAATGAAGGCTTTTGTCATGTACACAAAAGTGTTACTGCGGAAAACATTATGCGAATCAAAGCGCTTTATCCACAGGCAGAGGTATTGATGCATCCGGAGTGCACGCCGGAGGCGTTGGAAACGGCAGATTACATTGGCAGCACTTCCGGAATCATTGAGTATGCAACCAAGTCTGAAAAAAATGAATTCATCGTCGCAACGGAGGTCGGCGTATTATATAAACTCAAGTGCCAAAATCCGGATAAATCCTTCTATGGACTAGGACCAAAAATGTTCTGCCCGAATATGAAAAAAATCACTTTAGAAAAAATCAGAGATTGCCTAAAAAATCACACCGGTGTGGTGGAAGTAGATGATGCGAAAAGAGAAAAATCATTGATTCCGCTTAAGCGAATGTTGGATCTGGCAAAATAAAGCGAGGGTAGCAAGATGGAAAAGAAATACGATGTTGTAATCGTAGGCACCGGTGCTGCAGGTCTATTTTGTGCACTTAGTCTGCCAAAGGATAAAAAGATACTGTGTATTTCGAAGGATGCGCTTGATGGAAGTGACAGTTTTCTGGCGCAGGGCGGCATTTGTATGCTGCGAGACGAGGCGGATTATGAATCTTATTTCGAGGATACCATGCGTGCGGGACATTATGAAAATCGCAAGGAATCAGTGGAAATTATGATCAAAAGCTCGCAGGATATCATAAAAGATCTTGTGGGATACGGCGTGGAATTTGATCAAAAGGATGGCAAATATCTCTTCACAAAAGAGGGCGCTCATTCTAATAACAGAATCCTCTTTCATTCCGATGTCACCGGAAAAGAAATTACAGGAAAACTATTGGCTCGCGCGCTGGAACGCAGCAATATCACATTGATGGCACATACCACCATGGTGGATTGGGTTTGCCATGAGAATGTCTGTTATGGAATTGTTGTGGCGGATATGGACGGAAAGACCACTGCAATAGAGGCAGATGTGACAGTTTTAGCCTGCGGTGGATTAGGTGGTGTCTATAAGCATTCCACCAATTATCGTCATATTTCAGGGGATGCTTTAGCACTTGCAATGTATCACAATGTTCGTTTGGAAAATTGCGATTATGTGCAAATTCATCCCACTACCTTATATACAAAACAAAGTGGACGCAGCTTTTTAATCTCTGAATCTGTTCGTGGAGAAGGGGCTGTATTAAGGGATAAGTACGGTCAGCGATTCACAGATGAATTGCAGCCGCGAGATGTGGTAAGCAAAGCGATTTTGGCAAAGATGAAGGAGCAGAATACGGAATATGTCTGGCTGGATTTTTCTCCAATTCCAAAGGATGAAATCCTGTCGCATTTCCCGAATATTTATAAGCACTGCGTGGAAGCCGGATTTGATCCGTTGAATGATTATGTTCCTGTGGTACCTGCGCAACATTACTTTATGGGTGGAATCTACGTGGACTGTGATGCGAAAACCACCATGGAGCAATTGTATGCAATTGGAGAAACCAGCTGCAATGGTGTCCATGGAAAGAATCGATTGGCAAGCAATTCACTGTTAGAGAGTCTGGTGTTTGCAAAACGTGCAGCATTTGATATTGCCAATCAGCAGGATTTTAAAACTGCGGATTCTTTTGATAATCTTGTCAATATCGATGGATATGAAGATTTGCCAACCATTATGGAAAATTATCATGCGATGGTGGTGGATGAAATTCAAAAAGAAGCAAAACAAAGAGCCGAAAAGGAGGCAGTGTAATATAATGAATCATTCAATGTTAAACAATATCACGATGAATTTAAATGCGGATGAGTTGATTCGCATGGCTTTAAAAGAAGATATTTCCAGCGAAGATGTCAGCACCAATGCAGTGATGCCGGAGGCAAAGGCCGGTGAGGTGGATTTGATTTGCAAGCAGGATGGCATCATTTGCGGAATGGATGTCTATGCCAGGGTATTTCAGCTTTTAGATCAGAATGCAGAAGTGGAAATGTATGTTAAGGATGGGGATTCTGTCACAAAAGGCCAACTGATGGCAAAAGTAAAGGGAGATATTCGTGTGCTTTTATCAGGGGAGCGCGTGGCATTGAATTATCTTCAGAGAATGAGTGGAATCGCAACCTATACACATGAAACCGTGAAACTGTTAGAGGGAAGCAAGACAGTTTTATTAGATACGAGAAAGACCACACCGAATATGAGAATATTCGAAAAGTATGCCGTAAAATGCGGTGGCGGACAAAATCATCGCTATAATCTTTCTGATGGAATTCTTTTAAAAGACAATCACATCGGAGCCGCAGGCTCTGTGACAAAGGCTGTGGAAATGGCAAAAGCCTATGCGCCTTTTGTGCGAAAAATCGAAATCGAAACAGAAAGCTTAGAACAGGTGAAAGAGGCTGCGGATGCAGGAGCAGATATCATCATGCTGGATAATATGGATGTGGAAACCATGAAGAAAGCGGTAGAAATCATCGCTGGCCGCGCAAAGACAGAATGCTCCGGAAATGTCACAAAGGAAAACATAAAGGGTATCATCGAAAGTGGAGTGGATTATGTTTCCAGTGGAGCGTTGACACATTCCGCGCCGATTTTGGATATCTCTATGAAGAACTTAAGAGCAGTTTGATAAGAATAGCTAAATGTAAATGTACCGAAATAGTTGCGTGCAATTAAGTTTAGAAAAATTTTATATTTGGAAAGGTTGACTTGGAGCCAACTCCAAGGTATAACATATCAATATAAGATTTAGATAACAACATAGAATTTAGAGGTGTGCAATGGAAAAGATTAATAATCAATGTTTTGACGAAGAAAGAGCCCTATATGGAAGCAATGGAGTTTTGGTTGAAAATTGTAAATTCGACGGTCCTGCTGATGGGGAGAGTGCATTAAAAGAAAGCAAGAATGTAGAAGTAAAAGACTGTTTCTTTAATTTACGTTATCCGCTCTGGCATGATGATGGATTAAAAATCAGCGGAATTGAAATGACAGAGAATTGTCGTGCTGCAATCTGGTATACCAACAATGTGGAAATCACAAATTCAAAACTGCATGGAATTAAAGTGTTCCGTGAGTGTGCAAACATCAAAATGTCTGATTGTGATGTGATTTCAAAGGAGTGTGGCTGGAATGTAAAGGATGTTTCAGTGAAGGATTCTACCATTGAAAGCGAGTACTTCATGATGGGATCAGACCGTTTACACTTTACTAATACTACAATTAATGGGAAATATTCGTTCCAATATATTAGTGATTCAGTGTTTGAAAAATGTAATATTGATACAAAAGATGCTTTATGGCATGCCAAGAATGTAACGATTAAAGATAGTACCGTAAGGAGCGAATATCTTGCATGGTACAGTGAGAATGTGACATTTGAAAATTGTACACTCATTGGCACACAGCCACTTTGCTATTGCAAGAATTTAAAGCTGATTAATTGTAAAATGGTTGAGGCAGACTTTGCGTTTGAAAAGTCAGAGGTAGAAGCTACTGTTACCACACCGGTTATCAGTATCAGAAATCCAAAATGCGGAACCATTTCTGTTCCGGCTGTATCAGAGTTGATTATGGATGATCCTGATGCAAAGGGAGAAGTGGTTGTAACAGGAGAATAATATGACTATCAAAGAAGTTTGCAAGCGATACAATATCACGCCGGACACCCTCCGCTATTATGAGCGTGTTGGAGTGATTCCGGAGGTAAAACGAACTGCAGGTGGAATCAGAAATTATGAGGAAGAGGATCTTCGGTGGATTGAGCATGCGATTTGTATGAGAGAAGCAGGCGTACCTGTGGATATTCTGATTGAATATGTAAAACTATGCAGACAGGGTGATGACACATTTGAAGCAAGATCAGATTTGTTAAAAAAAGCACGCGTCGAGATTTTAGAAGCGAGAAAAAAATATGATGATGCTTTAAAGAAGCTGGATTATAAGATTCAAAAATATGATGAAGCTGTAAAGACCGGACATTTGGACTGGGATTGCAAGAAATAAAGAGAAGGATTCCTTCTCTTTTTTTTGACATCAGGATGTATGGGTTATGCGATTAACCTATTGCAAATACTGTGTTCTTCGGGAATAATATGCATAGATTTTTGAAGGAGGATACAGTTTTGGAAAACAACTCATTTTTTAGACGCACCATGGCAATTGCGATTCCTGTTGCCCTTCAGGTGTTGTTGCAATCTTCTTTTTCCATCATTGATCAGATTATGGTAGGAAAGCTGGGGGAGAATGCGATTGCAGCAGTGGAAGTCGGTGGCAAACCGGGCTTTGTGTTTGTATTTGTCAGCGGCGCGGTGGCCACAGTTGCAGGAATCATGATTTCCCAATACATAGGCAAAGAGGAGGAAGAAAAGGTTCATTCAAGCTTATCGGTCAATTTGCTTGTGATGCTTGTGATTGCACTTTTGACCAGCTTGATGTGCATGCTGATTCCGGCACAGATGGTGGGCATCTTCACCGAGGATGCGAAGGTCATCTCCGCAGGCACAGGATATGTGCGAATTGTGGGATGGGGTTATCCACTATCAGGAATTGCAAGTATTTTGGCAGTGCATATTCGCTGCAAAGATTATGCAAAATATCCGCTGTACAGTAGCGCTGTGGCAGCAGTGGTCAATACGCTATTGAACTATTGTCTGATTTTTGGTCATTTTGGATTTCCGCAAATGGGAATCAATGGTGCTGCAATCGCAAGCCTTGTATCTCAGGCGGTAAATTTAATTTTGATGTTGTTCTTTTACAAAAGAGTTGCAACATTCCGTTTTGACTTGTCTTTTACAAAGCAGGAATGGAAGCAATATGTAGTGATTCTATTGCCGATTGTGGCCAATGAATTATTGTGGACCATCGGGCAAAATATCAATACTTTTATCTATGGCCATATGGGGACCGGGGAACTTGCGGGAATGTCTCTAACCGGACCGGTGCAGGGCTTATTTGTAGGAGCATTGTCCGGAATCTCCCAAGCCGCAGGAATTTTGATCGGAAAGCGTCTTGGAGAAAAGGAATATGAACTGGCTTATACAGAATCCAAAAAATTATGTAAATACGGATTCATCAGCTCGGTGGCATTATCCGCAGTGATTGTATTATTGTGCAGAGTTTATACCGGATTTTTCAACGTGGATGCGGATGTGAGAACAATCGGGAATGCGCTTTTGATCACCTTTGCGATTTTGATGCCGGTAAAAGTGGCCAATATGATATTGGGTGGTGGCATCATCCGAAGCGGTGGTCGCACAAAATATATTATGATCATTGATATATTAGGAACCTGGTGTGTGGGAGTGCCGTTGGGCTTAATCACCGGATTGGTGTTGAAAATGCCAATCGTTTGGGTATACTTTATTTTGTCGCAAGAAGAATTGGTGAGACTGATTATCACCATCTTTATGTTCAGAAGTAAAAAATGGATGAATACCATAGCGTAAAAGATATGTGGGATGAGAATAAGGTTCGAATTGTAGATATTGCAGAAGAATTGGGTGTCAGCACTGCTACTGTTTCGAATGTTTTACATGGAAAAACGAAAAAGATTTCAGATGCAACAGTCAAAAGAGTGGAGCAGAAACTTGAGGAGCGCGGATACATTCCGAATATGGCAGCAACCCTTTTGGGGCGCAACAATTCGCGGATTATCGGTGTGATTGTGAATAACCACGAAAAGTACGAAGGCCGCACCTTCGAGGATCCGTTTATCAGCGCTGCAATCAATTATTTGTCAGATGAAATCGAGGCAAATCATTATGACATGATGCTAAAAAAGGCCAAAAACATTATGGATATCGTGACCTTTTCTACCATGTGGAATTTAGATGGGATGATCATCATTGGCTTTTGCGAAGATGATTACCAAAATTTACGTGATCATATTCGAATTCCCTTTGTGGTTTACGATGGCTATATGCATGAGCAATCTCGTATCAGCAATGTGACCATTGATGATTATGATGGCGGAAAACAGGTAGGAGCCTATTTTAAAGCCACAGGTCATCAAAAGGTGCTCTGCATTGCGGATAATTGTATTTGCATGGATTTGGCCCGCTATCAGGGCTTCACAGATGGATTTGGCTCCGAGACTGATTTTATGCAGATTCCAATGGAACAGGAAGCGCGCAAAGCATTTTATGAAGCGCATCTGGAAGAAATCAAAGAGCATACGGCTGTTTTTGCAGTTTCGGACTACTATGCCATTGATTTTATGAATACAATGTTACAACACAAAATTCGCATACCGGAAGATATTTCGGTGGTGGGATTTGATGGCAGTACGGCTTGCCTTAATTGCAATCCTCACTTATCCTCAGTCAATCAAAATAATCAGTTGCGCGCGCATCAGGCTATGGAACTATTACAAAAAATGATTGCCAATCCGCAATTTTATGATAGCGTATGCGTTCCGGTGCAACTAGAAATTAGAGAAACTTCAATTCAGCGAAAAATGTAAAGACTCGAAGGAAAAACGATTTGAAAGATACGACTGGATACTTTGAAATGATAACGCGAAGTTGACACATATATTATATTTATCGTAAAATCTGAATAAATACAGTTACCTGTACAAATTGTAGATGCATAAGGAGAATGAAAAAAGGGGTGAATAATGGATCGTAAAAAGAGTTTTAAAATCGTAATTAGGATAACATGTATTGTAATTGAAATTTTACTCGTTTGGGGGATAATACTAGCAATACGAGGTGTGGAATTAAGTGGATTGCCAAAGCCGGATGAGTTGGAAAAAATTGAAATTATAGATTCTAGTAGATCAGATATAATAGTGACACTTGAATCTATCGACGATATAGAAAAAATATATGAATGGTCTGGGCTATTAAGGCATAGAATTTTTCAAACAAATCATTCGATTCAAGATGAACATTTTCGAATTAATTATTATTTGAAGGATGGAACAAGTGAATCCTTATATGTAGATGATAATATTGTTTCTTTTCGGCAAAAAAAATATAGTTTGATTGATTCAAAGCTATTTGTACAGATAATAGAATCAGAATATTTTGATACTCCTTGAAACTGAATTTATGATGAACAAAGGGCTGCCGCGCTATAATTTTAGAGTGGCAGCATTATTTTATCCCATATCAGTCAATTGAAGAAAATGTTCGTATCAAGTCGAACGTTACAATTGAAGAGGCGAGTATATTGATAGAATTGGTGTGACTAGGCGATTATAAGAACAGGAAAATATATCAAGCTAGCAGGAGAAGAGTATGAAAGAGGAAATAATTAAAAACGATAACAAAAAGAAAATCATAAATGCAATTGCGCTATATGTGCTGGCGCTAGTTGTATTTGTTGCAACAGTGATATTTTTGTATATGAATAAAGTGAAGATGAACAATGTTGAAATTGCAATCATTGTAGTAATTGTAATTGTTATTTTTGGCGGTGCATTTATATTCTTGGTGCAAAGGCTAACAAAGACCGGACATTATATGTGTGCCAAATGTGAACACAAATTCGTGCCATCTACAAAAAAATATTTGATCACTTTGAAAATCGGTGGATCCTGTTATCTGGAGTGTCCAGCTTGTAAGAAAAAATCATGGTGTAAAAAAATATTATAAAAATCAATCCGGCAGAGATGAATTTTTCATCTGCCGGTTTTTTATGATACAGGAAATTTCTCCGAAATTCCTCATATCATAAAAAGCGCTCCGCACTTTCTTGACGCGGATTTTGAGCAACCGCACCACATCCCTCTTCCTACACAAAATCGGGGCTCGCTGCGCAAAAATTGCCCAAGCAAGTGTTTCGCTTCTAACACCGAATTTTTCTCCGGGACACGAGGGCGCTATTTGTCCGCC
>SVFB01000052.1 GCA_015057085.1 Lachnospiraceae bacterium | reverse complement strand
ATATCCTGTGACCGCACGTTCCAGCCTGCGAATCTGCTTCTCCTCCAGATAATTCTTTGCAATCGAAACATCTGATTTCAGTATTCTGCCATCCGGAGCATTCTTCCAGGTTGTAAGTCCCATATGCTCTTTCTCATGATCTGCTGATTCGTATACTATCTCTGCAGCGGTTTGATTTGTGATTGCATAATGAAACTTGTTCTGTATCGTTGCATAAAAATGATAAGCCACTTCGGAATCCTTTGTGTAATCAATGCTACACTCAGCAAAAATATCTGTAATCTGCTGCCAGATACGCCGTTCACTGGCTCGGATTGAACGAACACGCTCCAACAACTCGCGGAAGTAATCTTTTCCGAAAGCAGTTTTCCCTTGCTTCAGACGGTCATCATCCAGAACAAAGCCTTTCGTCATATATTCTTTAAGAACGGTAGTTGCCCAGATTCTAAACCGCGTGGCTTTTTTGGAATTTACTCTATAGCCAACTGATATGATAGCATCTAGATTGTAAAACATAGCTTCACCGGTCTGGATTTTATCAGGAATAGCTCCGTGAGGACTGGTTATTTCCATTTTGGAAATAACCACTTTTTCATCCAACTCGCCTTCTTCAAATATTTTTTTTAAATGCTTACTTATGGCAGGAACCTGAACTCCAAAAAGCTCTGCCATCGCCTTCTGTGTTATCCAAATACTCTCGTCTTTAATGTATGCATCAACAGAAATATCTCCTTCATCGGAATGATAGAGAACCATTTCCATCTGCTTATCAAAATCTCTCATAGAAGGTTATCCTCCTTCCCTTTCACCAATTCCTCATACTTCAACTGATATGCAATCAGCCTCGGTATGTATTCCGGTGGTGTTCTCCTTCCCGCTTCCCAGTCTTCCAAAGTGCGAACAGGGATCCCTGTATGCTCTGAAAAAGCTTTACGCGACATCCCTGTGCTTTCTCGTAGTTCTTTTATCGATTTAGCTATATCCATATTCTTTCCCCTCGCATTGCGTGTTTATATTCAAAGTATATCACATATCCATTCGAACCGCAATGCGTGGTTTTATCACAACCTATTTAAGTCAAATGCATTACGGATGGATTTTCCGGTTGCTCACACGCGTAAGGAGCACGCAGCTTTCCACATGCCCGGTATGTGCAAATTGATCAACTGCCTGCACCTTTTTTAATTCATATCCGTTTCCACACAGATATTTCAAATCGCGTGCAAGCGTAGCCGAATCACAGCTCACATATACAATACGCTTTGGCTTCATCTCTACCATTGTTTGTAAGCATTTCTCGTCACATCCTTTGCGCGGCGGATCCACCACAATTACATCCGGATGTAACATTTCTGACTTTTTTCCCTCGCTTCCGCGATTTCCGGCAGCATAAAATGATGGAAGTACTTCCTCTGCTTTTCCAACGAAAAACTGCGCATTTTCAATCCCATTTAGTTTTGCATTCATTTTGGCATCTTCAATTGCTTGCGGCACAATTTCCACACCATACACTTGCTTAGCCTTTTGCGATAAAAATAAAGAGATGGTTCCGATGCCACAATATAAATCCCAGACACTTTCCTTTCCTGTCAATCCCGCAAACTCAAGCGCTGTGCTATAGAGTTTCTCTGTCTGAACCGGGTTCACCTGGTAAAAAGACTGGGGTGATATGTGATAGGCTATCGCCTCATCAGTTTCCGCAAACGGAGCACAATATGATTGATTTTGCACCTCTGCAGCATCATCACAGATACGATTATAATCCTCTTCGCTCGGGATTTTCTTCAGATGAATATAATCTGTAATATATGGCTGCCCCCAGATGCATACCGTCTCATCCCCTAAAATCCTGTTTGTCTTTTCGCGATTTATATTATAGGAAATTGAGGTCATACCGCTAATTCCGGATAGTACGTCAATCAGTTCCTCCCGATGAGGTAACTTTTGGGCATTGATAATAAGGCAGACCATAATTTCTTTTGTTGTAAACCCATAGCGCAATAAAATATGGCGTACAACACCTCTTCCGGTTTCTTCATCATATGGCTCAATTTCGCATAATCGCATCCAGTTTTTAATGCGAAACAGAATTTCTTCATTATCTGAAACCCCCAGCAAACAATCCTCTACAGGAATAATTGTATGGGTTCGTGAAGCATAAAATCCGGTTACAATTTCTCCATCTTTTCCATATCCAACCGGAAATTGCGCCTTGTTTCGATAACGATATGGCTCTTCCATTCCAATGATAGGAAGCATGAGTGAACGAACCGTATCTTCGTTGAAACCGCCTAAACGCACAAGATTTTGAAAGACTTTTTGATTTTTAAATTTTAATTGTCGCTCATAGGACATGGCTTGAATCTGACAGCCCCCGCATCTGCGATGAAGCGCACATTTGGGTTTTACACGATGTGGAGATGGTATTAAAACCTCCTCGACCCTTGCATAACCATAATTTTTCTTCAATTTTGTGCAGCGAGCCCCGATGACATCACCGATGATTGCATCTTTTACAAAGAAGGTCAGTCCCTCGTAATGACCTATCCCTTCTCCGTCCGTACCCATATCTGTAATTTCGAGCGTGAATAAATCGTTTTTGTTCATAATGATTCTTGCTTTCCTCTAAAAAATAATCCCGGTGCTTCTTTTCTCAAAAAGTACCGGGGATGTTTTGTCATATAATGATACTACTCTGTACGTCGAATATTAGATTCCAGGAATCGATTATAACCCTGCCATCCGAAATCATTTTCAGGAATAACCGCCATCGCTTCCTTCCAGGTTTCAAGCTTTGCATCAATATTGTCCGCAAAACTAAGCGCCAATGCTTCTACCAAAGCCGGTTTTTTCGGCGATCCGTATTCTAATTCTCCATGATGTGCCAAAATACAATGCTTTAGTTGATTTCCCTTTTTCACAGAAAATCCCGGAATTTTGCGAATTTCTTCGCCAACCCATTCTGCACCCATCATGATATGTCCAAGCAACTGTCCTTCGTCCGTATAATCATTTTCCGGGAAGGTTGACAGCTCTTTTAATTTGCCGATGTCATGCAACATTCCTGCGGTAATCAAAAGATCGCGATTTAAGAATGGATAATTCTTTGCAAAATAATCGCAGTTTCTGGTAACGCTGAGCGAATGTTCCAACAAGCCGCCTACAAATCCGTGATGCACGCTCTTTGCTGCTGAATGGAAGCAAAATGCTTTTTTGATCTCAGGATTCTTAAAAAATGCTTCCAAAAGCGCATGATAATCCTGATCTGAAACAGAATCTACAAACTTCAAAAGTTCTGTATACATTTCCTCGATATCATATTCAGATACCGGCAAATAGTCGGCCGGATTATATTCTCCCTCATGGCAAACCTTTGCACGACGAATCGTAAGCTGAGGCTTTTCCATAAAAATGCTGACATCACCGCCCACAAAAACATAATCCATTTCTTCAAACTCTTCGATTCCGGCAGATCCCACATCCCAGATTTTTGCATCAATGGTTCCGGTCTTATCCTGCAGGACAACATTAGCATATGGCTTTCCGGCCTTTGTCTCCGCACGCTTTTTGCTCTTTACAAGATATACCTCCTGAATTCTCTCTCCTTCTCGAAAAGTATTAATGTACTTCATTACTTTATTTCTCTCCAATCGTTATTTCATAAGACAGCTCCGTATAGCCGTTTGCGCCTTTGCGCTTCACAACCAAAGTGATGCTGTCTTGGCTTTTCAATGATAAAAGTGCTTCGCTGTAAGCATCATCTGAAGTGATATCTTCACCATTCATTTCGGTGATGACATCGCCAACCTGCAAACCTGCATTGGCTGCCAGCGAATCCATCTCTACACTCTTAATGTAAACTCCCATAGGGAGGTCATATTCATTTGCAATTTTGCTTGTGACAGTCGAAATAGATAATCCCAGACTTGGAATCTTTTTCCCGGCTTTCAGCAAATCAATGATGTTTTCCAAATTTGAAATAGAAACTGCTGTGATTGTATTTTCATCTGCACTGAGGCTTTGCATAATGACAGCCACCATCTCTCCTTCGGTATTGATCAAAATACCGGTTCCGGATGAATTGGACACAATGTCCGTACTGAACAGGCTAAAATTATGGTCAACCGTTGACGCCTTCAGATCGGTGGCGGTAATGGTTCCTGATAAAACAGAATAAGCGCTTCCCAAAGGACTTCCCAGCGCAATCACCACAGTTCCCGGATTCACAACATTTGAATCTCCTGTCGTTGCAACTGCCACACGGCTAAGCGTAGTATCCTGCATATTTTCTTTTAATACAGAAATCACTGCAAGACCAATATTTTCATCGCTTCCCACCACGGTCGCTTCCACAGTGGAATCATCAATAAAGGTAACTTGTACGCTTGATGCTTCATGAATCAGTTTTTGCTCTGTCAAAATATAAAACTGCTTCGCGTTTTCTGAAATGATAACACCGCATCCTTCACCGGCGGACTCATAGGAATCATTAAACCAGTCTGTATCGCTCGAAACACTTGTAATTACAACCACTGATTTATTTGCAGTCTGTCCGATATTATAAAGCTGTGTCTGAAGCTCCTGATAATCCTCGATTGTCAACGGATCATCCACCACCACAGGCGTTTCTGTCCCTGTTTCCGTTTCAGGCTCTTCTGTCACTTCTACTTCCGTAGCAATCTCTGTCTCATTCTCCGTGCCGGCATCTGAAATTTTTAATCCTCTTTTAGCTAAAAGAAGTGGCAACACCAGCGCAGTGATTGCACAAAAAATCACCGCAAAAACAATAGCACATCCTGCGGCAATCACAAACTTTATCCATACTCTTTTTTTATTAATCGGTTTGTCCTTTATCGTCTCACGAACAAACTTGTTTTTGTTTTCGTCCATTCGATACCTCTTCAAAAAAACACCTTTTTTATTATAAAGTGAAAACCGCATTCGCGCAACAACTTTCCCCTTTTTTCTGCCACTCTTATCGAGTATAATAGAAGCCATGAATGAAAAAGTTTTACATACACTTGAATATGACAAAATTATAATGATGTTAGCGGATTATGCATCTTGCGAAGAGGCAAAAAATCGCTGTCGAAATCTTCATCCGGAAACGGACTCGGCAACCATTGCGAATTTGCTCACTCTTACAGATGATGCCCTTAGCCGCTTATATAAAAAATCAAATCTTAGTTTTTCCGGCGTTCACAATATCAAACCATCTTTAAAACGCTTGGAGATCGGCGCTTCCTTAAATACCATTGAACTTTTGCAAATAATATCACTTTTGGAAGTTGCAGGACGCGCAAAGGCATACAATCGAACCGAGCGTGAGGATGAAAAGCAGGATTCTCTCACTCCACTGTTTTCTCAGTTAGAACCATTATCACCGCTAAAGGAAGAACTCAAACGATGCATTCTTGGTGAGGACGAAATTGCAGATGATGCCAGTCCTGCTCTGTTTCGAATTCGAAAATCCATCAATGGAATGAATGATCGCATTCATGCGCAGCTCACGAAATTGATGAATAGCTCCACCACCAGAAATGCCCTTCAGGACGCTGTTGTCACGATGCGAGACGGCAGATATTGTTTACCGGTCAAAGCAGATTCCAAATCTCAGATTCCGGGTATGGTTCATGACCAATCTTCCAGCGGCTCTACCATCTTTATCGAGCCAATGGCTGTGGTGAATCTAAATAATGAATTACGAGAATTGTATTTAAAAGAAAAAGCCGAAATCGAAATCATTCTAAAGGAACTCTCTCAAAAGGTATATGAATACAGCGAAGCTCTCTGTACTGATTATGAAGTGTTGGCAGAATTAGATTTCATTTTTGCAAAAGCCGCTTTTGCAAAGACCTATTCCGGCATGGCACCAACCTTTAACGAACGAGGATATATCCACATTCGCAAAGGCCGTCACCCACTACTTGATCCTAAAAAGGTCGTTCCGATTGATGTCACATTGGGCGAAACCTATCAGCAATTGATTGTGACAGGTCCAAACACAGGTGGTAAAACCGTATCTCTTAAGACCGTTGGACTTTTAACCTTAATGGGTCAGTCCGGCCTTTTAATTCCGGCTGCCGATCGTTCGGAATTATCAATTTTTGATGAAGTATTTGCGGATATCGGAGATGAACAAAGCATCGAACAGTCCCTCAGTACGTTTTCGTCTCACATGACGAATATTGTACGCATTCTTGAGACGGCAGACAATCGAAGTCTCGTACTATTTGATGAGCTATGCGCCGGAACCGATCCGACTGAAGGTGCTGCACTTGCAATTTCAATCCTACATCGTCTGCACCAATTCGGTTCTGTGGTTATGGCCACTACGCATTACAGCGAACTCAAGGTATATGCACTTACAACCGAAGGTGTCGAAAATGCCTGCTGTGAATTCGATGTCGAAACCCTAAGCCCAACTTATCGACTTTTGGTCGGAATTCCGGGCAAGAGTAATGCCTTTGCAATTTCAATGAAGTTAGGACTTCCGGAAGATTTGATTTCCGATGCCAAGACACGCCTTAGCGATAGCGATGTACAATTCGAAGATTTGCTGACAGATCTTGAAAGTAGCCGCTCTACCATCGAGAAAGAACGCGAAGAAATCTCTCGCTATAAAGCAGAGATTGAAGCCTTAAAGCAACAAACTGAGGCAAAGAAAGAGAATCTCGAAGAGCGTAAAGAAAAGATTTTGCGTGAAGCAAACGAAGAAGCCTATCGCATCCTAAAAGAAGCAAAAGATGTGGCAGATCAGACCATTCGCAATATGAACAGATACGGACAAGCAATTGCTCCGATCAGTGAAATGGAAAAAGAGCGTACCAAGCTGCGTAGCAAAATGACCGAAAAGGAGAAGAAGCTTGCCTTAAAGAGCAAACCATCTTCCGGAAAAAATCATAAGATTCCAAAGAATTTGCGGGTTGGAGATGCAGTTAAGGTTCTCTCCATGAATGTTAAAGGTACTGTTCACTCTCTCCCAAATGCAAAGGGTGATTTGTATGTACAGATGGGAATTTTGCGTTCACTTGTAAACATCTCCGATATCGAGTTGGTCAATGAAGATACCACCGCTCCAATCAAGAAAAAATACGGCGGCGGAGGCAGTAAAATCAAAGCCACCAAATCAGCCTATGTATCAACAGAGATTAATTTAATCGGTATGACAACAGATGAAGCCATCGCCCACTTAGACAAATATTTAGATGATGCTTACATTGCTCATCTTCCAAGTGTCCGCATTGTCCATGGAAAAGGAACCGGAGCACTTCGCAACGCAGTTCATACGCACTTGAAGAAATTAAAATATGTCAAAAGCTTTAACCTTGGCGAATTCGGTGAAGGCGATGCCGGCGTAACCATCGCTCACTTCGAATAAGCCGCAACAATATAAAGGAGATACAAATCATGGTCGCAAAACAAAAGATACTAATCGTAGATGATGACAATAATATTGCTGAGTTGATTTCTCTTTATTTAACAAAAGAATGTTATGACACAAAAATAGTAAATGATGGTGAAGAAGCATTAAAATCTTTTGATACCTATCAACCAAATTTGATTCTTTTGGATTTAATGCTTCCGGGCATCGATGGCTATCAGGTATGCCGTGAAATCAGAACAAAATCCAACGTTCCGATTATCATTCTGTCCGCCAAAGGAGAAGTATTTGACAAAGTTCTCGGGTTAGAACTTGGCGCCGATGATTTCATCATCAAACCTTTCGATTCAAAGGAGATGGTAGCCAGAGTCAAAGCCGTGCTGCGCCGCTACCAGGCTCCTAAGACAGAAACGGTTGTTACAACGGATGTGAAAATAGTAGAATATCCGGATTTGACCATTAATCTCACAAATTATACTGTTATCTTCAAAGGAAAAACAGTAGATATGCCACCAAAAGAAATTGAACTTCTCTACTTTTTGGCATCATCCCCGAATCAGGTTTTTACCCGTGAACAGCTTTTGAACAACATCTGGGGATACGAATATGTGGGCGATACCCGAACTGTCGATGTTCACGTTAAGCGCCTGCGAGAAAAAATCAATGGACATAGTGCATGGGAAATCGCTACTGTCTGGGGAATCGGATATAAATTTGAAACCAAATAAAAGGGCTCTTTCGAATGAAAAAAACACTTTATCTTAAATTGCTCGGAAGTTACCTGATCTTTGCAGCTCTGGCATTTATTATTGTAGGTTTTTTTACGCAATATCAAATGACCCAAAACGAGCAGAAGGCAGAAGCGAAAGCCCTCTATCAAGAGGCTTCTCAAATTGCAGCCAATTATGCAAGCAAGGTATTTCAGCAACAGACAGAATATGTCAATTACATACAAAATGAGTTAGAAACCCTTTCGGAATACAATGATGCACAAATCATACTGATTAAGGCAAACGGTGATATTCTAATGCATTCTGAAGATCGAAGTTATCTGACCAAAGCATTAAATAATAACTATGAAGCCATCAAAGGTTTTGATATCACAGATTTCGGCAGTAAATTATATCGCATCGACAATCTATATGGGATGTACGACAATGACCAGCTGATTGTCTATGCAACAGTCACCAAAAACTATCAGATGATGGGATATGTCCTGATTTTAAGAGATATCAATGATGTGGCTCTTTCGACCAATCCATACATGAATGCAGTTTTTCTGTCCATGCTTTTGGTAATCGCAGCATCCTTTGTCATCTTGATTTTCTTCAGCTTTTTGGTCTACAGACCTCTTCGCAAAATCACTGCTGCCGCAGATAGTTTTGCCAAGGGTGATTTTGACAAGACAATTGATTTTAAATCCAATGATGAAATGGGAATTCTCGCAAACACCTTGAACTTTATGGCGGAGGAACTAAGCACGCAAGAAGAGGAACAACGTAAATTTATCTCCAATGTTTCTCATGATTTCCGCTCTCCTCTTACTTCTATCAAAGGCTATTGCGAAGCCATGCTAGATGGCACCATTCCGGTGGAAATGCAGGATCGCTATTTGAATATCATCCTTTCGGAAACGGAACGACTGAATAAATTAACCAAAAGTTTATTAGAATTGAACCGATTTGGGAAACATGAACTCTCTTTGGATATTGCAGACTTTGACATCAATCAAATGATTAAGAATGTATTGCTCACCTTTGAGGGTGTCTGCTTCGAGCGAAATATCTCCTTTGATTTAATTTTGACCGGAGAAGAAATGTTTGTGGTCGGTGATATGTCAAAGCTTCAACAGGTACTCTATAATCTGATTGATAATGCCATCAAATTTTCGCACAACGACTCCTCAATCAAGATTGAAACCAGTGTCAAAAAAGATAAATTATTTGTATCTGTGAAAGATCACGGAATCGGCATACCTGCTGATTCCCTCAAAAAAATCTGGGAACGCTTTTATAAGACAGATGCCTCGCGCGGCCGCGATAAGCGCGGCGTAGGCTTGGGACTTTCGATTGTAAAAGAAATCCTTTCCGTGCACAAGCAAAACATTGATGTAATCAGCACGGAAGGTGTTGGAACAGAATTTATATTTTCGCTGGATATAGCAGAACGGTCGCTTTAAAAGCGACCGTTCTTTTTAATAGTTCATTGCTTTATAATGCTTTTTTGTATTTACCGCCAAGCAAATCCATAAAGAAGAAATAGCGACTTTGTGTTAAATCATCTGTGAGTGCATAGCGAGTAACTTCTTTATCGCCGCTCTCTTCTGTTGTCACGCGGACAATCATATGCGACAACTCATAATCCATCTCGTATCCTTCTGTGGTATACGCACGGATTTTCACAGTCAGCTCTTCCAAATCCTCCAAAGGCTCTTCTAACTGATAATCGATGGTATAAGTTCCTGTCACCTCATCCACCGGTCCCACTTCCACGTCTTCAGTCTCTGTTTCCGTGCTTGCAACCGGTTCTGCCGAAGCCGCATCCTGGTCTGTGTCCGAAACCGTTTTATCCTTATTTTCTGCTGTTTGATCCTCGTTCAAATCCAGTTCATGCTTCAAAAGATCATATGTATAAAGTTCTTCATCCCCGGAACATAACACATATTCTAATCGCTCAAAAGAAAACAAATCACAACCATCAATATTTAAGGTCACAGTTCCTTCTGCCGATAAAAGACCCTCTTTTCCGATTGTTTCTTCCACATCCTCGGTAACCACCATATACTCCTGGTTTTTGATGTCGATTCCACGATAATATTTGATGATTTCCGTCGAGCGAGATGCTCCATTTGTAAAGAGCACTGTCATATTGCCCTCGTAACTTTGATTGATTGGTAAAGTTGCCTCTCCGGTATAAGTAAATCCATCCTTATCCAACGTAAATTCCTTGGTCCCAAAAAATACACTCGTCTCTGTAGATTCCGTATATTCCTTTGGTACCACCATTAAATCCACTGTATATGTTTTAGAAGCAAAATCGATTGTCTTTAATGTAACCGAATAATCTTCCACTAGAGAAGTTTCTTCCTCTAACTGCGCTGCAATATTTGTCCCCAGATTATCCAGATTAGAATTGATGACGCTGACAGTGTCCTGCATATAATTCATTTGTGCCGACATCCGTCTTAATGCCACATCTGTATATGCCAAAGCAGTTCCTAAAATACCTACAACAACTGTCAAAGCCACGATTGCTATAATGAGGTTTCGGGTTACCTTGTTCATTTTCTTTCTTGGGTTTTTAGGTTTCTTAGGCTTCTTTAATTCTTTCTGTTTTGTTTGGTCTTTTGATTCTGCTTGGTCTTTTGATTCTGTTTGTGTTTTGTTTGCTTTGTGTCCCAATGGGAAAGGATGTGTCCTTTCCCATGGATGAATCGTCTCATTTTTCTTCATATTTATTCCTATTGTTACTCAATTGAATTTTGGCTTTCATTTTTTGCAAGTCCTGCAATTTTTTTACCAATTAAATCTTTTTTATATTTTAACACAAAGCCCAGAATATTAAAGAGTTGTTTTTATGCTTCCTCATAACATAGGACACATAAATCCCACGGTTTCACGCAGATGTCATCACCCGGTTGAACCTTTGCTTCTGTCAACAATTCGATGCCTTCATAATCCGGCAGCTTCACATATTGTTCTTGATTTGAATAATTCAGCAAGTATACGATATGATTTCCCTCATCATTGATTCCCTGCTTTACCACAACCGGATAGTTTGCAACCACTTGGATTTTCTCCGGCTCATTCCATTCAATGGCACGTAAAAAGTCACAAAGCATCTCTTCTAAGACCGCTGTTGAAAAATAGGAAGCCAGATACATCGCATGTCCTTTTCCATAAGTATGCACTGTGGCCGCAGCATATTTTTTCCAAACTGAATGGTCATAAGCAGAAAGTACATGCGCGCCTTCTGTCGAAACCATTTCCATCCATTCCGATGCTTCGCCACGTTTTCCTTTGTAAGTCACACCAACTTCTTTCGGAAACGTAAACTGATCATAGGATATTCCAAGTGCGCGATGAATGATATGCGGTTGGACATCTGCATAAATCTTTAAATGTTCATCCGCAAATCCGCTCTTAAAAGTCGCAATCAAATTGCCGCCCTTTGAAACATAATCATTGATTGCATTAAGAAAGCTTTCCGTTGCACTATAGAGCGCCGGTAAAATCACAACCTGATAGCGTCCCAACTCTTCTTCTCTTGCAGGAATTACATCAAATTCCACATTCAAGCGATGAAGACTGTCGCAGATCCATCGAAGCACACGATTATAGCCATGTCCGTCTCGGGTCTCCATCGGAAATTGAATCAGTCCGGTATTCGATCTTGCATCCGCTACGACTGCCACCTTGTTTTTCTTCTTCAAATTCACAAGCTTCGCACCAATTCGCTTCCATTCATTTCCGACGATGGCACACTCGCGGTAGGTTTCATTCTCCTGTAAATCATGGGAAAGAACGCCCTTCCAGTAGCTTTCGATTGCATTATGAATCGAATGCCAATGCCAATATTCCACCATATTTGCACCATTTGCCACATGAGAGTAGGCGCAGAGTCGAAGTTGTCCCGGATATGGAAGCCAGCCCAGATTTCCCTGTGCTTCTGTTTCCAACACAAGATAATTATCTTTCTTTAATCCGCGACTGATATTTCCAAGTGTGGTGATTTCAGCGCCTGTCAAATCCTGTGCATTTGGATGATAGATATCGCATCCGGCGATTGACACATGCTTTGCAGCTGCAAACTGATCCACTTCAGGCTGAAGTCCCAAACCGCCTGTTCTTTCATCCCAATCGTAATCAAAGTTTTGGGTGATAAACTGGTCTTCTCTTGCATATTCTTTTACAATGGCCTCTTGCCATCCCAGAAATTCTGTGACCAGGTCACGCTGAAATGCAGCATATTCTGCAGCCAGTGAACCATTGATTGTGCCTCTGATATCCGGAAAATGCGCCCAGTCATCCACACGATTACTCCAGTAATCCAAACCGAATTCATGATTGAAAGCTTCTATATCCGGATACTTTTCTTTTAAGCGCTCCACGAACATGGCCTGAGCACGAGGCCCACAGGTATCATAGGCTTTTGTCTCATTATCCAACTGAAAACCAATGACATGAGGCTCATCCTTTACTTCCTCCATCAATTTTCGAATCATACGCTCTGCATATTTCAAATATATCGGATTTGTGATATCCATATTCTGTCTGTGTCCATATATTCCCGGACCTCCATGTGTCAGAGCAAGCATATCATCAGCCTTATCGCAAAGCCAACTTGGAATCGCATAGGTTGGAGTGCCCACAATCACAGATATATGATGTCTTTTGGCAGCATCCAGCATCCTGTGCAATGAAGTAAAATCAAATTTACCTTCCTCCTTTTCCCATGTGCTCCAGGTGGATTCTGCAATACGAATGACATTCATACCGGCTTTTTCCATCATTTCCATATCTTTTTCCACACGGTCATAAGGCATATATTCATCATAGTATGCTGCACCATACAGTAGTTTTTTCATGAATTATTCTCTCCTCTCACAATATATTACTGAACTAATTCAAAATCATCCATGGTTCCCCAGCCTCCGGCATCACAAGTTACATGCATGCCCACTTCTACTGTAGAACCGGCGGTCACTTCTATATTGTTTATGATTGGATTTTCCCAATTCACCCATCCTGTTAACGTAATTGGATCAGACTGATATTCCGTCATTTCTCCATTTGCATCCGTCACACGAACAAATAAGTAAATCAATGCATCACTACCTACGTCGCCGCCTTGGATATATGCTAATGCGCTATAGGTTCCGTCTGCTGCAACCGTTACGGTTTGCGCCATATCATAATCCATTGCTGATTCGCTCCACCAATGGAAGGAATTTGCATCCGTATGCGCATCCATTTCCTTTGTTTGGATATCAGTCGGATCCTCGCCGGTTTGCGATGTCACAACCCAAACAGATGTATCCGCATCCTCAAAACCACCATTGATTAATAAGTTCTCGCTGATTACTTTTATGGTTGCGACAACATCCTGACCTTCTGCTGCGGTTCCGGATACTGTATATACCCCGGCCACATCGGTATCTACACTTTTTAGTTCATCCGCATTCCATTCCACTGCTACCAAATCCTCGCAGGAAGTATCGTTATAAATTGCAGGAATTTCTGTTGCAAGAGAAAGTTCTTCGCCCTTTGGAACTTCTATATATAGATCCGGCACATTGATAATCTCTAATTCCTTGCCCTTTGCTCCGTAATTTACATACTTAAAGACATCAAGAGAAGCCAACTTCTTGCCTGTAGCATCAAAAAATGCCTGGTTATCCCATGAACAACCGCCATAATATTTTCCTGCATCATTCGGATCATATTCACCTGCATAAGAAGAAGCCCAGCCACAACCTGTTTCCTCATAAAGTGCTTTGTTCGCAGCATAATCATCGCTTGCTGCAATCCAACATCCTTCCCAGTAAAATACGCCCAATGCGCCAGCCTGAGAAGCAGCTGCCATCACATCCCGCAGATTGTTTGCCTGTCCCTGAACGGTAGCAGGATAATTTTCCAAAACATCTGCTTCGGAAATACTATTTGCAGAACCATCTGCATCCTCTCTTGTAAAGAGATAGGAAGTTTCCATGATGCAGGTTTCTACGCCGTATGTTTCCTTGATTTCTGATAAAGTCGAAATCATATTTTCATAGGTGCCGTGCCAGAAAGTATAATAAGAAATTCCGAATATATCATAATCGACACCCGCTTCCTGCAAACGGCTTGCACGCTCAAGCGTTGCTTCCGCATTATCGACTTCCGTAAAATGAACCACCACCTGAATATCCAGATTCTTGTCTTCTTCCAACTGGTGTACCGCTTTCGCTGCAGATACCAAAAGTTGCAATTCATTATCAAAATCAGACTCTCCGGCGAGGCCATAATTGATTTCATTTCCGATTTGCACCATTCCCACATCTACGCCGGCATCTGCAAATTCCTCCAGAGAATCATAGGTATATTCCGAAATGGCATCGGTCTTTTCTTCCAGACTCATATCCGCCCATTCCTTCGGCGCCATCTGTTTATTTGGATCAGCCCAAAAATCTGAATAATGAAAATCCACGCAGGTTTTCATTCCATATTTTGTTGCACGTTTGCCAAGCTCAATTCCGGTTTTCAAATCATTATTGCCACCGCCGTATCCATTTCCGTCTTCATCATAAGGATTGTTCCAGATACGGATTCGTGCATAGTTGACTCCGGAATCTGCCAGAATTTGAAAAACATCCTGTTCCTTTCCGTCTTCGTCATAATACTTCACGCCGGCTGCTTCCTCTGAAATCACACTTGAGACATCCATTCCCTTGATAAAATCAGATGCTAAACCATCAATTTTTTGTACATAAATCTCCGCCTCTTCTTCTTGAGTCGGAAGGGTTGCCTGATAAACTTTCGTCTTTCCGCCACAGCCGTTTAATTGTGTAACCAACATCACTGCTAAAAGCAGTTGTGCAATTATTTTCTTTTTCATTCGTTGTCCCTCGCTATTGTCCTTTAACCATTCAAGTCTCGCTTATCCCTTATAATCGCGAATGGTTTTCAGCGCCGGCAAAGCGTTGCCATCGTAATCAAATAAGGCCTGGTTTGCCCATTCATTTCCGCCCGGTCCCTTCTCCTGCATATAGGCAATTGCGGCTTCACTTGCCCATTGGCTTCCCGGAACAGGAATCCATGCTGCTTCCCAATAGATAAATCCTTTACCGCGTCCTTCATCAATTCCTTTGATTAAATCCATCAGATCTTTCATAAACAAACTCTGACCACTCGGACTCATATCATACGGAACTTTTTCAGCTAACTCCGGCTTTGTTGCCATTCCTTTTCTCTTTTCGTCCGGCAATTTTTCATAAGACTGATAATCCTCCAGCGTAAATCCTGTAGATACTTCTGCCACAATCATATCCTTGTGATATCGCGCAGCCATATCATTCATATTGTTGCGCAAATCCTCGAAGCTTCCATGCCAGAACGGATAATAACTCAATCCCATATAATCAAAATCAGCTCCGCCATGCGCAAAATAATTGTCGAACCAATCGCGATACATTTCATTATTTCCGCCTGCATCCAAATGGATCATCACTGAAATGTCGCTGTTGCATTCTCTGACTGCACGAATGCCTGCATTGATAAATCTGGTGAGATTCTTCCAATTCGGCTTTTGTCCCAATGGCCAAAGCAATCCGTTTGTAATCTCATTTCCGACTGCCACCATCTGTGGTCTTAAATCTTCTGCGCAAAGTTCTTCTAAAGTCTCCTTTGTGAACTGATAAACCGCCTCTTCCAACTGGTTTTCGTCCATTCCTTTCCAGGCTCTCGGCACTCTCTGTTTGCCCGGATCCGTCCAGAAATCGGAATAATGCAAATCAAGACACCAATCGATACCAAGCTTTTTTGCACGTGCAGCCAATCGCTTAACCACCGGCAAATCGCATGTTCCCGCGCCAAAGCTATTTCCATCCTCATCATAAGGATGATTCCAAAGGCGAAGGCGAAGCAGATTCATCCCGTAATCTTTTAGTGTCTCCATCGCATCTACTTCTTTATTTTCGTCAAAAAATTTTCCACCGCATCTTTCTACTTCATCCAAAGAAGAAAGATCCATTCCTTTCACAAATTCCATGTTAGTCCCTCATTTATAATCTGTTTTATTGTTTGGTGATTGTATTGTTTTGTATAGAGATAATGGCAGGCACCAAGCGCCTGCCATTATCTTTATTTAATGCGCAATTTTAATCAAAGTCTTCAAAACTAGTAAAGCGCTTTAAATAGTCCTTGTATTTTGTGCGTACGGTTTCGTTTTCCGCAAGCACTTCCTCTTCGGTGCCAAAAAATTGGCATCTCATGCAATAATATTGCTTTTTATCTTTGTCATAAAACATATCGATGTCCAAATCGCGCTTAAAGCAGGCAGGACAACGGTAGTTTAATTTGCCTTTTCCAGCTTGAGCCATGTTGTAAATACCTCCTTGTCCTTTAAAGATCCTGTATAGCCAATTGTGAACATTGGACTGAATGCATATCCCTCTTTGATATAGCCAACCTTATCGCGTCCCTCGCAGCACATAGAAACCTTGGTTTCAATTGGAGGTAACACGCAGCTTGCAAGATCTGCATTCTCCAATGAAGCCTCACGACACTTGTACTCATATGGGATAATCTTCGGTTCGCTTCCCTCTAATTTCAGGGTAAGAGAGCTCATGTCTTCTGTATATTCAGTTGTACCATAGCATCCAACCATATATTCGTTGATAGTAATATCAGCATTTGGATCGCTCATAGATAAAATCTTGCGGTCAATCTTGATATCGCTGCTGCCTTCCTCGAATGTGATTACAGTCTGGATGGTAACTGTGCAGTCAGCAAACTCAATATCCACCGGATCCAAGGTTAAGATACGGCTCTTGCCTTCCTGTGAAAAATGTGCCTTTGTTCTGCATAAGCAAAGGTCCACTTCTTCTCCGTTATGACAAATCTTAGCGGAACGTACGGTTCCTTCGCCGGCATAATGTGTGAAATATCCGGCACGATATTTCTCCTGAATCAAGAACGGATAAGAAGCATCCTGAATATGCTTGGTTCCGATTCCCACAGGCCAGTTTAATTTTGCAACATACGGACGCAAATCAACGATTGCACCGCCCTGATCCATATTGACACAAGCGCGCATATACGGATCTGCATACCAGAATAATTGCTTCTGAGAACCATAGAGAATATCTCTCCACAAAGCGCATTCCGGCTCATTATAATTGCCGGCGGTCACGCCCTTCTTCTCTCTGTAATAATCAGCGAACTCAGACATGGTCATGTCCTCAAGCACGCCTTCCTTCTTTAACTTACCGTAGTAAGCACATCCCTCTTCATAGGACTTTAACAAAAGCTCGTATGGAGCCTCCCAACGACCCATCTTATTCATCCAACCAGGTCCGACAAACATCATATTGTAAGCGTATCCATTGTTGAATTTTGCGAGATAACGATACTGATCAATCAGGTTAAACAAGTATGGGAACTCCCATGTCTTGCTGTCATAAATCATACCGCGCAATACGTTCTGCGGATGAGTTCCAAAGTTCGAACCATTTCCATCATAGCAGGCAATCAAGTCACGGGATAGATGTGGAATCGCTACGATACCACTATCTTCGGCTGCATTTGCTGCCGGAGCATGAGTGTTTTGCTTAGATGGAATCCAAGGTGCCCATGGGCCACCGTCCATGAATGTATACCAGCTGTTATTGCAGGTATGATAAGCCTTCGGTCCTTCTTCCCAACAGGTTGCAACCGCACACTTTACGGATGGATACTTTTCCTTGATGTAGTTGGTCAGTTCGGCATCCATATAATAAGATCCGGTTGACTCCGGATAGAATCCGAAAATGTCATGGAATTTACCAAATACATCATCAACGATTGCCATCTTATCGTCCATGGAGAACATCCAGATGCAGAAGTCCTTTGTCTTGTACTTCTCGCGGAACTGCTCGCAAGGCAATCCCAAAAGTGTCAATGCAATCTCATCGCCGTATTTCTCGTGATGTTCTTTTGCCAGTGACACTGCTTCTTCATTGAACAAAGAAGCATAGGTCATTTGAATTGTGGTCTTGAGACCATTCTTGTGTGCGCATTCCTGCTGCGTCTTAAAGATATCCAAAGACTCTGTCAAAAGAGCCTTGTCTCCGATATCCTCTTCCTTTCCGTGTCCTGTGACGGTAGCGGAATATTCCGGTACCATCTCAGGACGATGGATAATGTTTACTACAAACTTGTCCATTTTCTTTTCCTCGTTAGTTTTCTCAGTTTTTTATGTTAAAAGGTGAATTGTCTCCTCAAACAATTAACCTTTAACAGATCCTCCTGTAATTCCTTCTACATAGAATTTCTGCATGATCACAAACAGAATTGAGATAGGAATTGCTACAATACATCCGCCGGCACAGAATACACCAAAGTAGCTTGATGCCAATGTCTTCTGTAATAAGTTAAACAATCCGATTGCCACGGTCCATTCCTTCGGATCCTTACTGGTAATCATCAATCTTGCCATTACGAAATCCATCCATGGTGCCAGGAATGAATTGATGACGGTATATACAATCATCGGTTTTGATAATGGGATTACAATCTTCACAAAAGTTGTAAGTTCGGAAGCTCCTTCCAATTTCGCAGACTCTCTAAGAGATGCCGGAATGGTATCGAAGAATCCTTTACAAATCAAAAATCCCAAACCTGAAGCACCGGAATATACGATAATCAGGCCTAATGTTGAGTTGGTCAAGCCAAACATCTTTAGTACGAAATAGATTGCAATCATAGAAAGGACACCAGGGAACATTCCTAAAATAATGGAAAAGCTCATCAATGCCTTTCTGCCTTTAAATCTCATACAGCTAAATGCATATGAAACCATAAGTACAAATAATGATGAAATAATACAGCAGCCTATACCGATTACCAGTGAATTCTTAAACCAGGCCGGAAAATTTGCTGCGGTATCCGGTCTAAAGAACAGCTGTACAAAATTATCCAGCGAGAATTTTTCCGGAATAAAATGTGCGGTATCAATTCCCTTCTTTTCACTGAATGCTGTCAACACCAACCAAAAGATTGGAATTAGCCAAAATACAGATAATGCAATCAAAAGCAGGTGTCTCCAAGTGGTTCCCCAAATCTTCTTTGCTTTCATTACTGGAACACCTCCTCTTTATCACCTTTAATCATTCTTGTGTAGCTTAAAAGTGTTATCACTGCACAAATAATAAATGTCATAATACCAATGACAGATGCCATCTTGTAATTTGAATAATCCTTTGTCAAAGAGAACAACCATGTAATCAAAAGGTCTGTCTCCTTTGCATGAGAGTTTGCAAGAGACGCATCCAAAGTTGTGTAATTTTGTGTCAACAGGTAGATGACGTTGAAGTTATTGATATTTGCAATAATTGAAGTCACAAGGCTTGGTCCCATGATGAACATAATATATGGCATCTTCACCTTCCAGAATATCTGACGGTTGCTCGCTCCATCGATACGCGCAGCCTCAAGCTGATCCTCCGGAATATTCATCAAAATACCTGTTGCAATCAACATCTGATATGGAACACCGACCCAGATGTTAATTAGGATAATCATGACATGCGCCCATCCTTTTGCAGAAAGGAATGGGATATAGCTATAATTGCTTGCCAAGAGTCCTATATCTTTTAGGAATTGCGTGATTCCCACATGGCTGCAGAAAGTATTTACAATACCAGCATCTGCAAACATTCTACGAACCAAAAGTAAGGTTACGAACTGCGGAATCGCAATTGTGATAACAAACAAAGATCTCCAAAGTTTCTTTGCCTTTACCCATCTATGGTTGATTAACTGAGCCAGCAAAATTCCTCCAATGAAGCAGGTGAATGTTGCAACAACTGCCCAAATCAAAGTCCAGCAAAGAATTCTCGGGAATGTGTATCCAAAGGATACGGAAATGCTGTTTGTAAACAAGCTCTTAAAATTCTTCCAGCCAACCCATGAAAACAAATATGTTGGCGGCATATGCTTATCATCATAATTTGTAAATGCAATACAAATCATAAAGATAATCGGAATGACATTAATGACAATGACACCGAGAGAAGGAAGCGTTAATAAGGTGATATGGAATTTTCCGTTAATCAATTCCTTTACATCTTCTCTAAAGGTGTTGATATGCTTTCCTTCTTCTTTTTGTTTTTGAAGTGCATACTGATTTTTGATATTTTTGATATATAGCAAAATAAATGCTGCGATTACTATAATGCCTACAATACCATACAGCAAAATCAGCAGTGAGTTATCGTAATCATTTACAGTACTTTCAAATGTCAGTGGATCAAAAATTTCCTCTCTCTGGACTGTTCCAAGAGTATTCAGTTTTGATATAAAAGGCCATGTTACACCTGTGGTAAACAGGATGACACATGCTTCTACAATCGTCATTAAAATGCCTTTTACAATTTGCTTTCTGCCAATATATCCGGCACCCATAATGACTAAAGAAAGTTTTGTCCAAATATCTCCTTTGGCAACGGCTTTGCCAAAGTCAGCGAAATATTTACCAATTTTGTTTAATAATTTCTTCATAAGAAACTCCTTCTATAAGAGTTATTCTTTTTTTCATAATTTGCCCAATTTTTAAAATAAAAGCCCACACGCCCATCGGCGTGTGGGCCACATAATTCATATGTTTTATATGAATTTCTATTCTGTAGCTACTTCTGCTGTAATACCTGCAACTGCCTCATCAACTGCCTTCTTTACATCATCTGTTCCAGCATATAAGGTGCTGAAAAGTGTTGCAGCCGGTGACCAATAGTTGTCTCCGATTACCTGAAGATTTGCATATGCTGACTGCTCACCGATTGCAGCAAGTTCTGGAGAAGTCTGCTTAGAAGCAGCAACTGTGTTAGCCATTCCTTCTGCAGTAGCTTCACCGATTAATTCCTGGCTAGCTTCTGAAGAGATGTACTCAGCAAGAACCATAGCCCATGCCTTTTCGAAGTTGTCGTTCTTTGTGTAAGCATTTACACCAACGAACTTGTATCCTGCGAAAGATCCCATCTGAATATCCTGTCCGTTTACATTTAATGTAGGAAGCTTGCAAGCAGCATATCCATCACCGTAAGCAGCCTTAACTGCTTCTGCGTTCCATGTTCCGTTAACGAATGCCTTAAGGTTTCCGTTTGCAGCCTGTTCTGGGCCTGCAGCATCTTCTGCAAGGTTTACAAATGCATCTGAAGAGCAAAGATTCTGAACAGCCTCTGCTACAGCATAACCTGTATCAGTGTTCCAATCACAAGTATTGGTCTTTCCATCTTCTGATAATGTACATGTTAATCCGGCACCAGCCATGAATCCGTATGTATACCAAGCATTTGCCATTTCCATACCAACTGTTACATTATTCTTCTCAGCTGCTGCTACTAAGCTTTCCCAAGAAGCAACATCTTCTTCTGAGAATACTGATGAATCATAATATAAGAAATATCCGTTAGAAGCAGTCAATGGATAAGCATATAACTTTCCATCCTGAGAAGCTGCATCAAGAGCATTCTCGCTGTAAGCTTCTGCCGGGTTATATGTATATGTGGTATCAAGAGACTGGATTGCTCCTGCATTTACCAACTCAGCTAACTGATCGCTTGCGAATACGAATACATCTGCTGCTGCTTCAGGATCTGCTAAGATATCGTCCTTTGCATTTGCTTCTGATTCTGATTCAATTGAGATATCAAAGGTTACGTCCGGATACTGAGCCTTGAAGTTATCAACTACAGTTTTCATAACGTTCTGCCAAGCCTCTGTCTCAGAGCACCATAATCTAAGAGATACTTCTCCGTTGGTCTTTGAAATCAAAGTCTGGATTGCACTGTCGTCTGCTGCCTGAGATTCGGTCTCCTTTGAAGCAGCTGTAGTGTCCTTTGTGTCATCTTTTCCACCGCAGGCTACCAAACTAGAAGCCATAGCAGCGATCAAAAGAGCTGAAACAAGTTTCTTTTTCATGTCTTTTCCCTCCACTAAAAAATTTGTTGTGACATATATTAGAGCAACATGGTTGCGCAGTGTTGTCCTTGGTCATCGGGTTATTTGCGCAACCGGTTGTTCTTTAAGACAATATTAAACCCGAAACTGTTTTTAGTCAATAAATCAAATTAACCAATAGTTCCGGGTCTTTTTTATGCATATTGCATATATGATTTTATCTGGTACTCTCTCTCATCTGAATATTAAAGTCTGTCAAGAGACGACTTTGCGCAACTTTTCCATCGATTTCACTCATCAAAACGTCAACTCCTTGCGCACCTAAATATTTTGAATCAAAATATAAACTTGTAATAGACGGCTTATGATTGGATAAAAGTTTAGAATCATAATAGCTGACTAGCTTTACGTCCTTTGGCACCGCCACTCCGTTTGTCTGTAAAAACAAAAGTGTATTGTTGCATAATACGTCGTCCATACATACAATGCAATCTACTTCATTTTCCAAAATAATGGAAACAATGGAATTGAGTCGTTCTCCTCTGTGCGCATTTAGGAAAATCATGTTTTCATTCACTTCCAACCCGCGCTTTGTGATGCCTTCTATATAGCCTTCCAAACGGCTTTGCGTTACAAAAAGATTTTCATTGCCGCCGATCAAAGCGAACTTTGACATATGCTGATCAATCAAACCTTCCATCATGCGACGCGCCGCATTTTTGTTGTCATTATCCACATATAAAATGCCTTCCTCAAGCGGATTTCCCAATACAACATAAGGGAGCTTCTTTTGCTTGAGATATTCAATTACTCTTGAGCCTTTGATACAACGGCTTACTACAACTCCATCTACTTTGCGGTTGGTGATTGCTCGATCCAATGCATGAATATCATTATTATCGGCCAGGATATTCAGCACATCATAATCATGATCTAAAGCAGCTTCACATACACCCACCATTACATCCTGGAAATACGGCATTTCATCCAGGGTAGAATCCTGCGGAAAGATTAATCCAATATTAAATGTCTTACTGGTTGCAAGACTTCTTGCAGCTGCACTCGGTGTATAATTGATTTCCTTGATAAAATCCGCCACACGTTGCCTGGTCTGCTCGCTGATTCGTCCTTTTCCCGAGATTGCACGAGACACTGTAGTTTTGCTTAACCCCAATGCTTTTGCAATGTCGTCAATCGTATAATTCATATCATTCTCTTTTCCTTGAATTTACAATATTAGGGCCACTCCTCGTTTCGGTCCTCCCCCGTATTGTAGGGGGACATTTTCATTCAATTTTTTATTATTTTACTTCAAAACTAACACAGAGAAACCTTTTTTGCAACCGGTTGCGCTATTTTTGTAAAAAATCACCACCAAAGGTCTCTATTCCCTTGGTGGTGATTCAAGAATTTTATGCAATTTTTCTTCACTAACGAAGCACTAAAATGCTATATGCCGGCATCGTAACTGTCGCATCAGAAATGTTTACTTCTGTATCTCCGGTTAACAGTTCTCCCGCAATTTCTGCGCTTTGTGCCGCATTTCCATTGACATCCACGCCGGATAAATCCACTGTGTTTTCGTTTTCGGAAATATTAAAGAGCAAAAGAAGTTCTTCCCCTTCATAGGTCTTTTTAATCACACAAATGTCATCATTGCTTAAGTCCTCGAGACAGGTTGTGCTACCCTTTCTGATTACTTCCTGCTGGTTGCGCAACAAAATCACATTCTTTACATATTGGTAAATTGATGATGCATCCTTTGACTGTTCCTCGTAGGATTCAAATTTCATATCAAAATTTTCCATATCCGCCGGGCCATCGCACATGCCTTCCGCATCAGCGTCCATAGACCAGTACATTGGCGCGCGCTTGTTTTCATCTTTTCCGGAGCCTTTCATACCCAACTCCTCACCGTAGTAAAGGAAGGGATTTCCGCTCATCAGCAAATTCATCGCCTGCGCAATCTTCACCTGTGCTTCGGAATTGTCTCCCAGATAATAGCCTGCGCTTCTTGCCAGATCATGATTGGTATAAAACGGTGCATTGATATAGTCTGCGCTATAGGAAGCATAGAGTTCTTCCTCTGCAACCAATGCTTTTCCATAGCTTGAAGCCGCACTTGATCCTTTTACCACCTGCGCAATCACACCGCTTTTATCAGCGAATTTGAAATCAAATAAACTATCTACACCGCTCTCATAATATTTTGCATATGCAGTCTGATCGGACCAGTTTTCACAGACAATATAACTGTTTGGATTCAACGAAGTCACATAATCATTGAACCAGCTGAGCACTTCTTTACAGCCTTCATCATCACCGAAATAAAAATATTTCACCGCATCCAATCTGAATCCATCAATGCCCATATCCATCCAGAATTTTGCAATCTCTTGGAATTCGTCTCGCACCGCCTGCGAATCCCAATTCAAATCCGGCATTCCTGACCAGAACTGTGATTCATAATACCAGTCTGTTCCGGACACTTCGGTATATCCGCTTTCAAAGTTTTTGGTGAAATTATAGTAATCCACATATGGACATACTTCTGCATCAGGTTCTTCATTTTCACCCAGACTTTGGATATAAGCGTAGGCTTCTTTAAACCATGGATGCTCGCTACTGGAGTGATTCATGGCCAAATCGATGATGACTTTGATATTTCTTTCATGACATTCTTCCACTAAAGCTTTGAAATCATCAAGTGTTCCATATTCGTCATCCACGCTCATATAATCGGTGCTGTCGTACTTATGATAAGTTGGAGATTCCATGATTGGCATCAACCAGATTCCCGTAAATCCCATATCCTGTATATAATCCAGTTTTGATCGAACACCGTTTAAATCTCCTACGCCATCCCCATCGCTGTCGCAAAATGAATAGACAAAAATTTCATAATAGGTTCTGTAATTGTCATCTTCTGCAATCACATCAGTTTCATTTTGCATCCATGCTGTGGCCTTAGCCGAAAGTGATTGTGTCGCTTCTGTTGCTGATTCTGTCGCCTGCTCGCTGCCTGCATCTTTTCCGCCGCAAGCAGTTACACCGATGGTCATTGCAGCTGTCAAAATCAAAGCAACTGCTGCTTGAACATATTTCTTCTTCATTTTTCTTCTCCTTATACTGTTTTCAAGTCTCGCTTTTTTACAAGTACCATAGCAGAAATTCCCGCCACTTGAATTTTATCTTGCACAATAGCAAATGCCTTTGTGCCGGCATGCTTTTCATCCACCAGAACCTGCCAACTATTTTTCAGCGGAATCGTAACCGCTTTTGAATTAGCATTCAATATCACCAAAATTTCTTCTGTTTCATCCTTCAAAATATATGCAACCACATTCTTTTGATCCAAATCCAGAAAATGCAATTGCTCACATACTTCCTTCGCCGTTTTCAATCGAAACAGCGGATGGGCTTTCCGCAATGCAATCAGGCCTTTGTAATAGTTTCGAAGGGCATCCTTCTTTTCATCGGCTTCATAATGTATTTGATTTGTTTCAATCGGTTGATTATAACTATTTTCACATAATTTTCCGCTTTCAGCCAGAGGTTTTGTGCGAAGCATTTCCTCTCCCAGCAAGAAAAATGGTACACCCTGAGATGTAAACAGGATTGCTGCCCCCAGAAAATTCATCCGCAAACGTGCTTCCGCTGATGCATCCGGACGTGATAATGCAAGTTTATCCCAAAGTGTCAGATTGTCATGACACGACATGTAATTAATGGAATCCACGGGATTTTTTGCCCATGCGCCGCCCTTGGTATAGGTGTATTTATTCATATTGACCTGAGGATGGGCAACGCCTCCTGCAATCACAAGACGCATATCATTTTCTTTTGATTTTGCGCCGTTGATAAATCCACACTCTTCCTCGTAGAATACATGCCCTTTTACATGATCTCTGAAATCATCAGAAAAGGCTGACACTCCCGGAATATCTTTTACATTTACCTTTAAAGCGCGAAGATTGTCCTGAAGAACTGAATCGCCTCCTGTCCAACCTTCTCCGTAAATAACAGCATTCGGATTAATTTTCTTACAAGTCTCATAAACCAGTTTCATTGTTTCCGAATCCAATACGCCCATCAAATCAAAACGAAAACCATCAATATGATATTCCTTCATCCAGTATTCAACGGAATGCAAAATGTATTTGCGAACCATTTCCCGCTCTGAAGCAATTTCGTTGCCACAAGCAGCCGCATCTGAGTAGACATCCCCATCCTTTCTGTAAAAATAATCAGGAGTTGTCTTTTGAAAACAGCTGTTTTGTATATCATATGTGTGATTGTAAACCACATCCATAATGACACCAATTCCGGCATTATGAAGGCCCATCACCATTTGTTTTACTTCCCTGATTCTGGCAGCACCATCATAAGCATCTGATGCATATGAGCCCTCCGGCACATTGTAATTGACCGGATCGTATCCCCAGTTGTACTGCTCCTTTCCCGGTTCATCCACAGGCCTACTCTCGTCTATACTGCCAAAGTCATACATCGGCATAATCTGAACATGTGTTACTCCGAGATTTTTAAGATACTCAAGTGTGGCATCCTCCACCATCCCCAGATACTTTCCACGATGTTCCTGCTTCACGTTGATGGACCGATGTGCTGTGGTATCTCTTACCGACACTTCTGTAATCACCATATCCGTATAGGACTTCACCTCCGGGCCATGGTCTTTCTGAAAATCAATCGGATCTGTATCCTGCAGATTCAAAATCATAGAACGTTTTCCATTCACTCCGCAGGCAACAGAATATGGATCCTGGCTTTCGCTCATCGTTCCATCCGAAAAGGTGCATCGATAAGTATAAAACGTGCCTGCATAATCCCCATTCATTTCCAATTCCCACACATCATCCGACTGCTTTTTCATCGGAATCAAATCAATAAAGGAATCAGTATCTCCGTCCCGATATAAGCTAACATCCACCTGCTTTGCCATAGGAGACCACAGTCGAAGCGTTGTCTTTTGCTTTGTATAACGCATTCCTAACATAATATATTTTCCCTTCTCATCTTACTCGTGATTTTCTAATATCTCTTCTTTATAGCATCGAAGAACTTCTCCCACGCTCCATGCCTGAGAATAGCAGCCTCTGCCGGCATGCGGTGCATCTCCGTCAAAGATTTCAGAGATTGTACCAATTCCGTTTTCTTTCATATGTTCCATCACAGGATGAAGCATACTCAGGATTTCATTTTTGACTTTCTCCGTATCTTCTATGCGCCTATATACTTTTGCATATGCGCTGATGAATGCGCCCAGCAAAAATCCCCAGGCTGTTCCTTGATGATATGCCGCATCACGCTTTGATAATGCGCCGATATAAACCGGATGATAATCTTTATGATCCGGTGTTAACGAGCGAAGTCCCACGCCTACATAAAGCTTCTCTTTCACCACATCAACGATCTGCTTTTCCTGTGCCTCATCCAGCATCGTATAAGGCAGCGAAACCGCATATATTTGATTTGGGCGCAAGGAATCATCGCCAATCACGTCGTACAAATATCCGCCTTTTTCGTACCAGAATTGCTTCCGAAAAGAGACTCTTACTTTTTCTGCCAACTGCCGATATGCCTTTGCTTCATCTTGATTATCCCAGCGGCTCTCCAAATTCTCCATCACCTTTAGGGCATTATACCAGAGGGCATTGATTTCTACCGGCTTACCGTGTCGCGGCGTTGGAACCCAATCGCCTACGCGAACGTCCATCCAAGTCACCTGATCCAATCCGCTTCCGGCATGAATCAATCCATCTTCATCCATGAAAATCGAAAAATCCGTGCCTTCTCGATATCCATCAATAATCTGCTTTAACGCCGGATAAATCTGCATTTGAATAAACTGCTCCGCTTCCTTTGATTTGTCATATTCGAGATATTTATAAACCGCATAGAAATACCAAAGAGATGCATCTGCGGTATTATAAAGCGGATCTTGCCCATCATCCGGAAACATATTTGGCACCATCCCGTGATGCACATATTTCGCAAAGGTTAATAGAATTTCACGCGCGTCTTCAAATCGATTGGTGCAAAGTGTAAGCCCCGTAAAAGCAATCATGGTATCTCTTCCCCAGTCTGTAAACCACGGAAGTCCGGCCAAAATCGTCTTATAACCTGTGGATGCACGCTTTACAATCAGCGCATCTGCAGCACAAACCAGTTCCCGATAGAATTCCTCCATCTCCGGGATTTGACCGGAAACAGCTGCTTGTTGCTCTAATATTTGATTGCGTTTTCTTCTGTTTGTTATGATGCAATTGACTTCGTCTGCGACCTCTGTTTGCAGCTTTAAATCATCTTCGAATCCGCAAATCAGACTCACGTTTTTAGTTTCGTGTGCCTTAAGATGTACCACGATATCCACCGGCTTGTAATGACAATCCAAGCCATCCACTTCATTGTCGATTTCCGTCTGTAACATGGTATTCACATCATATTGTTCTTCTCTTAATCTGATGCAACCTTCGCTGATAACCATGGCGATGCGTGCTGTTTGTTTCAACAGTTCAAGGTGCACAGACTTTTCGCGAATTTCTACGGGTCCGAAGGTTTCCTGTATTCCTTGCACAGTCTGGCTGGCTGAGTGTTCTTTGAAATTAAACAGGGGTGTGATTACAAAGTCCATTTCCTCGTCTGTTTTGTTTTCGATTTCGTATGAAATCGCGCAACGATTGGTTCCGTAATCCAGCGCAACTGTCTTTTGGAAACGTTCCCGAAAGTCTTGATAAAAAAAGTTCGCGCAACCGTCGTACACAAACCTATCCAGAAATTGATTTCCGTTACTTTCATATATCGCGCCTTCTGGGGTGCGATGTCTGGCGCATTCGAAATCTGTTTCTTCTGCTTTCTGTCCTCTTTTTACTTTTTCTGTCGTTTTTGAAAGTATTAAATAGCGATCCACCGGTGGATGCAGGCTTGCGATCAAATAACCCTGATGCGTGCGATTGTTGCCACCGAGGATGTTCCCTCCGGCATAGCCGCCCAGCCCATTTCCTGCAGACCATTCGCGAAACAGGTTGCGATCGTAGTCGCATAAATCCGTAAATTCCAGCTTCAAAATTACCTCATTTCTCCCATTGACCAAGAAACTACTCATCTGCAAGTATCATAATATGACTTTCCTCCAAAAGCAACCACTTATTTTCGCCCGGGGAGGGAGGGCGCTATTTCTTACCCTCCCAGATGGCATATCACCCATGCTCAGCTACATGGGCGAAAAGTCAGCAGAAAACGAATAAAAAGAAAAAGGTGCTGACCTATCTTTGCCAGGGTGCGGGAGCGGTCAGCAGAAACAAGATAAAAAGGAAAAGGTGCTGACCAATCTTCGCTAGGGTGTGGGAGCGGTCAGCAGAAACAGGATAAAAAGGAAAAGGTGCTGACCATTCTTTGCCAGGGTGCGAGCATGGGTGATATGCCATCTGGGAGGGTAAGAAATAGCGCCCTCGTGACCCGGAGAAAAATTCGGTGTTAGAAGCGAAACACT
>SVFB01000123.1 GCA_015057085.1 Lachnospiraceae bacterium | reverse complement strand
TGAACCTACAGTACGTCCACCCTCACGATTCATACTTACGTTTATCGTAGTTACAATCGTTGATTTTACAGTATTTCTTTTGATGTGATTATCTATATTCGCATCATTATTTGCTGTTTTTGAAGTTTTTGGTACCAGAATGGTACCAGAGTATTTCTCCATATATAAGAAAAAGACTCTGGGCCCTTCGCTAAATCCAGCGATGGGTCGAGTCCTATCTTACTTAAATAATAACACGAATTCTGAAATTGTCAACTTTCACTATTTTGGTGGATATGTCAAAAGTTCACCATTCTTTCTGATAACATGTAACTTTTTTAAATATGGGCGCGCATAAAACTCTTTTTCCAACTGCGCTATACATTGCTTCTCTGGTATCTTGGTATGTCTTAAATCAAAAATAATGTACTTTGACTGCTGTACTGCCTTTCTGAAATTGTCCTCGATAGTTCTCTTACCATTACCAAACGGACATTTCATTTCCCATTCTACACCATCCATTCTTATATCTGGAGTGTGTGTCCCAGGAATTCTACTTGGCTCAATGAATGTAATATTCTTTCCTAACTCTGCGAAGAATTTCGCCATCTCAAATTCATGTTTTTCAGGCGGTGTACTTAAAGCTGATATATCTATTCTGCCCTTATTTGACATACTATTACTTGCTCTCCACTCTTATAATTTTAGATTAGTTTACAAATTTTAGAGTGAAAATTCAAGTGCAAATCATAGATATCCTATTTAATTACGAAATTTTATTTCACACTTGCAAGCAAAAAGCCCCCGAGAATCCTCGAAGGGCCTGAATTTTAAAATTTGGATTGGGCTCTTCGCTCTCGATTATTCGATGATTGTAGCACAACATCCACCAAATTATTATCATTCCATTAAGTGACAACAAAAACAACAGCACCCTAGATTTCTCTAAAGTGCTGTTAAAAATAAGACGCAGTTTATTCAAATTCTATAAACTCTTTAACCAAGGATTCTATTTTTAATGAGAAGAATGAAACTCTCTTCTTATCCCTCATCTCTGTAATATCACTTATTTATCTTCCTGACCCAATTTTTTATACCACTCCTGCTTTGCATTTATACAATCTATAAGCTTTGCAACTCCAAATATTATTATCCATTGCGCTGCAAAAAGAATAACACCATATAAAATTGCTATCATTTATCAGCACCTTCTTCCGTTTTATTATCATCTTTATTTTTCTTTTCTGGTCCATTCTCAATCCACCAGGCAAATACACAAGCTGCAACAATAACAATTGCACCTACTACCACTACTAAATTATCTAACATTTTTATTTTCTCCATTTTTTGTACGCAAAATAGACCTATGATATTCTCATAGGCTAGTAACAGGGAAAATATTAAGCTTTTTGTCCGTCCTTGTCGTGAATATACCTTATTGTGAATCTGTCACTGCTATTAGTCTGATTATCTTGCAGATTCAAAAAGGCTAAGAAAACTAAGAAAAGTAATGAATTTAAGAAAATGCTCATAAAATAAAGCGCAAATGAATCCACACTATTCTTTCTTGTAGACAGCTGTCTAATCAGAGCAGCCTGTAAAACTCCTGCTGTTATTTCCTCTGTGGAAATAACCTCATCAAGATTTGACACCTTATATACATAACTAGTATTGCTAATTGGAACATCATTATCTTTATATGAAGTGACATCTAATTCTAATCCACAAAAGGAGCATAGCAATACCACTGTAAGCATCAAAACTGATATGAATTTCATATTACGTTTGCTAATCATCTTTGGCATTACTATCCTCCTTTCCAATAGCTTTTCATGTACTCTGTTGTATATAACTCATTTTGAATACAGAGTATTTGCTTAATTATAACACATTCTAGATATTTTTTTACCTTCGCAACACATTCGATAATGGGAATGACCAACTTGCAGAGAAAACACTTTCAATAGCACGAACTTTCGCACTTTTTTCTACGACCCTGAAAGAGCAAATGCGATAGAAAGAGAAATTCGAGATTTAGATTAAAACAATAAATCCCGGATAGAAATTATTCTCTCCGGGATTTTAATTAAAGATTTTATGAATTTGTAAATATATGATTATATTTGTCAATTTTACTTTGCCTAATCCATAAGAGAAGAAACAAAATCGACATTACTATCCAATAAAATAGCTTAATCTTTTTCATCATCCTACCCTAACATGATTTTTAAGCTGGAAGTTCTCATCACTAGAACAAAGATAAATGATTCCTTCTATGAAACCAACAAGTGCAGGAATTCCTGTCCAGCAAAAACATAAATACAAAATTCCTTTTCCAATCTGTCCTAAATAGAATTTATGAATTCCAATTCCACCAAGAAAGATTCCAAGGATTCCAGCTGCAATTTTGCTTTTGATTGGCCATGCTGGATTAATTCCTGTATAAACCATCTGAGGTGCGGTTTGCTGTATTACAACTTGTGGCTGTGGTTGTTGCACATATACAACTTGCGGTTGTACCCCATTCTGTTGGCCTGCCTGTTGCGTCACTAATTTTTCTCCGCAAAATTTACATTCAGTAGCTCCTGGATCTATTGGAGCTCCACACTGTGGACAAATATTATTTGCCATTCCTTTTTCCTCCTAGATTCTATTTTCTACCCATGATATACATTGGCATAGAAATCAATAAATACACAAATAGTAAAATGAGATTCATCAATACGAACACATGATTATTCACTTGAAAAATATTAACCAGATTCACAACATTTAAAATGATAGTGTATATAATTGTCACAAATACAAGTGGCACAATATATCCTGTTTTGATTGAATGTCTCACAACATGGCCTATTATATATCCTCCTAAAAATAAGAAACCAATTATTTCAAAAATCAATGAAACTATCCAATTATCAACCGCATCAATGTTCTGAACCTCAAAAAAGACATACATTATAATTGCACAATAGAAGATGAAGATTAAAAGTATCAACGAAATCGTCATTCCTTTTTTAGTCATTTACTCTACCTTCTTTCCACATTCTGGACAAAATTTTGCTCCCGGAACAATTTTATTCCCACATTCGCATATTTTCTCTGAATTGTTAAACCCGCATTCCGGACAAAACTTTGCTTGAATCGGAATTTGCTTTTGACAGGATACACACTGCTTTGTTTCCTCTTTATGAATCGGATTTCCAACTGTCTGAGACATTGCTGATCCCATTCCCATTGCGGCCCCTAATCCAATTCCTCCTGCAGCAAAGGCTCCCGCAACTCCGCTTTGATTATTTGCAGCACCTTCATATACATCAAAGGAACGCTTTGTTGCATATCGTCCATCACCCATGATTTCAAAGGCCGCCTTGTCTTCAAGAACCTTATTAATATTTTCAAAATCTTCGTCCGGGAAATTTATGGATTGGATAAAAAAGTTTTTTACTGAAAATCCATATTTTTCAAACTCAGACGATATCTTAAGCTTTACACTTTCAGACAAGCTTTCGAGCCTTGCAGATATTTCAAGCGCAGATATTCCATTTGAAATGATTTCATCTGCTATCACCGATTTCACCTTTGTAACCAAAACGCCTCGGTAGTATTCCTTTATTTTTTCAAATTTTACTAAATCTGCTTTTTGCATTCCTCCAATTAATGTTCTAAACAATGTATTTACATCATTTACTGAAATCGCCATTTGACCAAAAGCTCGAATTCTCAATTTGACATAATATTTCGGATCAATTAATTGAATGGGATCAATGGTTCCCCAATTGATATTCATTCTTATGGTGGTATTAACAAAATATATTTCTGCGCTGAAAGGAGTTTCGCCGCCAAATGGCAAATTCACAATCTTGTTAAGAAGTGGCAAATTTGCTGTGGACAAGGTATATGAGCCTGGTAAAAACAAATCAGCAATCGTTCCACCTTTTACAAAAATTGCAACTTGCCCTTCCTGTACAATCAACTGTGTTCCCAGAACCAAGCTCTCCGATGGATACTTATATATCAGCCAATCTCTACTTTTTAACCCATCAAATCGCACTACATCTATAAATGCCATTTTCATCCTCTCTTCTGTTTTATTTATCAACTACTCATTATTAATTTCCGAAAGTTTCTTAATAACCCTATTTTGCACTTCTAAATAATACTCCCAATCCCCTTCAGAATAATCAGATTCATCCAATTCTTCAGTTGCAGCTATATAGTCGTTATATTGATTAAGCAATTCCAAATATTCTGCCATTTGATTAGCATCTGTAGAATCATAGTTTTTCATAAATTCAACATATTTGTCCATAAATTCTTCGTATTCATCAAGCCATTTTCGAAAATCTGAATTTGAATTTTCTGTCTCATTTTCTTTCAAATGCTGTTCTATTTTTGTAAGTTCATCACGATTATCCTGCGCATTCTTATCTTTGTCATTTTTCGCCTTCACGACAATTACACAAATAATAATCGCGAGAACCATAAGGACAAAATTTTTTCATATCTAATCTCCTTACTTTTCTTGTTTTTGTATCTAAATGATATTGTATCGTTTTTAAAATGTTTTTTCAAGTAAATTAGCATTTTCTAAACGGCCAATTATTGGTTTTAGTCTACTAAAATATGTTATATAAGTTTAAGGAGAATACTTTATGTGTGTAGAAATGAATGAATATGTTCGAGCGCGAATCTCCCAGCTCCGCATAAACAAAGGAATATCAGAATACCAACTCAGCTATGATTTAGGTCATAGTCGAGGTTACATTAATAATATTTCATCAGGAAAATCTCTTCCTTCTATGAGTGAATTCTTTTCGATTTGCGATTATTTCAATATTACCCCTATCGAATTCTTTGACGTTAAACATACAAATCCAGAATTGTTGTCCAAAGCAATTGATGAGTTACACTCATTAGATGATGATGATCTCTTGCTCATTCTTACGTTAATTAATCGTATAAAAAAATAGAAGGCAAAAGTAATTCTACTTTTGCCTTCTATTTTTCATTTTGGGCTATTCTAACAATTCCTTCCAATTATTATGGAATCCCATTGTCTTAATATCCATTCTTTCATACTTTTTGAATAAGCTCTCTGTACTTTTCACAAAGAGTTTCCAATGACTATCATTTTTTTATATGCTTGAGACATAATAACACTCCAAAAATACAATATGTCATTTAGTATTCTTTTCGCATACTCCTCATCTTTGACAATCAATCCTAAACTCTTAAGATTTTTAACTTGCTCATCAATCGTCATAGGAGGTTGATGTTTTTAAGTTCTCCTATATAAAAAAATGACGAGCGTCCCGCCCGTCGTCATGTGGACCCGGATCTTTCGATCAGCCCTAAGTAATATTATATTATCAAGTATTATAGAATGTTTCAAGAGAGATTGTTATTAACATTATCTAAATTTAATGCTTGAGCATTTTTTTAGCTAATAATTTAAATATTATTTATTATTACGCCACGAGCCTTTTACTTCATTTAACTAAAGCGTATTCGGTATATAAAAAGGGTTCCAAGCAAATGCTTGAAACCCTTAAATTTACTTGATATTTACACAATCAGCAAGTTATTACTCGATGATTGTTGCTACTCTACCAGAACCTACAATACGTCCACCTTCACATTTAGAACCAGGCATTATACTAGGTGATTCACTTCATTTTCGTGGTATTTGCTGCTGTTTAGTAACTACTTTATCTATATTATTTATATTCGCCGGAGTTTTTGTCTCCAAAGTGTCTCCAGCGCATCCTCTGTGTTTAGTGTGATTACACCAACGTTTTACAACATATTGAACGTTTCTTGTCACAAACACTTAGACTTTACAAACGCTATGACTTCTTCATTTTTTTCCATAATGTTTTCATCACATTCCATGTCTTTATACGACATCCACTTGTAATTTATTCCATCAATAGAAAATGTTTCATCTGTCATATGCTCAGGAATTACATCAAGCTTTATCTGATACAATTTATGATTATAAATCTTATAGGTGTCATCGCTCACTGAATACTTACAATGTGTAGCATGCGCTACATAACTCGTCGATACATCCTCATTAAGTAAAGAACTGGCAAAACTATCAACTGTTTCTTTATTTGCATCAGAACTCTTTGTGTATGGAAACAACCAACAAGACCATCTCTCATCATACGTTTGCAAATATTTACCATTTTCATTCCTTATTGCTAGCAAAGAAAAATCATGAGATGTGCTAGTAGTAAATTCGGCAACTAGCTGCAAAATCATCAACTTATCTCTTTCAGATAATTCTCCGGCTTTAGAATCCATATGCCATTCAGATACTTCAACTATTTTATCGATTATCGCCCACGATGGCTTGGCCAAACCAGTAGTATCCCAATCTTTTAAAGCAACACTATTGGATTATCTTTGTCTTGGCTAGTTACCTTCATAGCCAGAATAGCAATAGTGTCGTCATCGATTACAATTGCAGGTCTACGCTTCAATATGTCAGAATCTTCATATGGGAAGTGAATCCACCAAACTTCACCAACATTATATTTTCCCATTCTGTGCTACCCCTTTTGCATATACTTTGTCCCAAGATGAATCATTTAACCACTCATCATCTGGTGGAAGATTTTCTATTTTAACAGCTTTTTCAAGGAGTTTATCTCTATTTTCTTTTAAGAATTCTCTAAAATCTTGTACCGATTCGATTTTACTCATGACCTACTCCTTTCAACCCAGACTTTCACCAAATTGAATCTTAACTATATAGAGTATATGATAACACTAATATATCACATCATCAAGAATCATATAACCCTTTTTATCATAAGACGTTTACGAGTTCCTTCTTTGTATAGCTGGCGATTTTGCTGAGGTCAGCAAAATCACTGAATCAGGTGCAACTAATATAATAAAATGAACTACCGGGAAAATCTCAGTAGTTCGCATTTTATTTTTCCTTTTGATTAAAAGGCTTTATATAGTTTTTTCCAGGTTTAGTGGCGACAAAATGACGACAACAGACCTTTTTCATGCTCAATTTTTCTGCTTTTTGGACGTAAAAAGGCTCCCGAGAAAAATCTCGAAAGCCTTGAATTTACTAGATTTAACGTCAATCAGCGAATAATTACTCGATGATTGTTGCAACTCTACCTGAACCTACTGTTCTACCACCCTCACGGATAGCGAAAGTAAGACCCTGCTCCATAGCTACTGGGTGAATCAACTCGATAGTCATTTCGATGTTATCACCAGGCATGCACATTTCTGTTCCTTCTGGAAGGTTGCAAACACCGGTAACGTCAGTTGTTCTGAAGTAGAACTGTGGACGATAGTTGTTGAAGAATGGAGTATGACGACCACCTTCATCCTTTGTTAATACGTAAACCTGAGCGGTGAACTTGCTGTGGCAAGTTACAGTACCTGGCTTGCAGAGACACTGTCCACGAACGATCTGGTCACGGTTGATACCACGAAGAAGAGCACCGATGTTATCACCAGCCTGAGCCTCGTCTAACATCTTACGGAACATCTCGATACCGGTTACAACGGTCTTCTGAGTCTCTTCCTTAACACCAACGATTTCAAGTTCTTCGTTAAGGTGTAATGTACCACGCTCTACACGACCGGTAGCTACAGTACCACGACCGGTAATTGTGAATACGTCTTCTACAGGCATAAGGAATGGCTTATCTGTATCACGCTCTGGATCTGGGATGTACTCATCAACAGTTGCCATGAGTTCCATGATCTTGTCGCCCCACTCGCCGTTTGGATCTTCAAGAGCCTTAAGAGCAGATCCCTTGATGATTGGGCAATCATTGAATCCGTACTCTTCAAGCTGCTCGGTAACTTCCATCTCTACGAGCTCGATAAGTTCTTCGTCGTCTACCATATCGCACTTGTTCAGGAATACTACGATGTAGGGTACGCCTACCTGTCTGGACAGCAGGATGTGTTCTCTGGT
>SVFB01000051.1 GCA_015057085.1 Lachnospiraceae bacterium | reverse complement strand
TCAGGTGATATAGTTCTGTATTCAGGAAACCAGATGGTGGTGTTCTATGGTTCTAATAGCTGGTCATACACAAGGCTAGGTCATATATCTGATAAGGATGAAGCAGAGATGGCAGATCTTCTTTCTAATGGTGATGTTACGATAACCATTAGCAGGGAATAAGTGGATTTTAAGAAATTTCTGCAAAATGTCGGAGTCTTCGAGGCAAATGCATATTGGCAGATTGACAGAACTGTCATTATTAAGTAAAATCAGGACAGTTGATTATAAAAGGCGCCCATTGCTACCGAGTAGTGGGATTAACGTCATTCCTTTACCGTTAGGTCATAGCAGGTAGAGGAATGGCGTGTTTTATTATAAGGAGGTTTTTTAATGAAGTGGATCTATCTGTTTATTGCAGGAGCTCTTGAAATAACATGGGCGGTAGCAATGAAAATGTCTAACGGATTTACTGTGCTGATCCCATCAATCATCACTGGTGTGGGATATATAGCCAGTGCAGTGTTTTTGTCAATCGCACTTAGGCAGCTTCCTTTGGGAACAGCTTATGCGATGTGGACAGGAATGGGAATCGTGGGGACTACGTTGCTTGGGATTTTTCTTTTTAATGAAAAATTGTCAGTTCCGCAGGTTATATGTGTTATTTTAATTGTAATTGGAATTACAGGATTAAAACTATTGGCAAAGGATTGAGGTGACGTGTACTATGTTTAGAAAGATGAGAAGATTTAAGCAACAGATTACGGATGAACAGTGCATTGAGGTGCTGAAAAATGCAAAGCGTGGTGTACTATCCCTTATTGGTGAGGATGGTTATCCGTATGGTTTGCCAATTAACCAATGGTATTGTGAAGAGGATGGAAAGATATATTTTCATGGAGCTAAGGAAGGACATAAGATTGATGCAATTAAAGTCTGCGACAAAGTAAGCTTCTGTACATGGGATGAAGGCTATCGGAAAGGCGACGATTGGGCTTTAAATATTAACAGCGTAATTGTCTTTGGAAGAATCAAGCTTGTAGAGGATGAGGATATAGCAATAAAGATATGTACTCATCTCACAAAGAAATTCACGGATGATGAAGAATATTTACAAAAGGAATTAAAAAACGCACTGCCGAGAGTACAGTGCCTTGAACTCATACCTGAACATATGACGGGAAAGCTGGTTAATGAGTCATAAGCTTAAATATAAATAAAGTATAAAATCTCTTGTAATCAGAGAATGATGTGATACAATTACATTGCGCAAAATGGAAAAGGCCAAGACTCGCTCGCGAGTCTTGCGCGCCGGATTCGGGTCTGCTTCAGCAGACAAATTCCTGTCCGAATCCGTGCGCATCCTCGCGGAGCGTTTAACTCAGTCGGAGCTTGTACCCCGACTGAGTTAAAAAGCGCAAATATAATGTATACAGAAAGGATGAAAGAGTCAATGAATACTTTGGTTACATATTTTAGTGTAGGTGGAACCACAAAGAAAATTGCAGAAGAATTTGCAGCGCAAATCGGAGCAGATGTATTTGAGATTGTTCCGATAGAGCCTTATACGAAGGCAGATATCAATTATATGAATCCGCTGTCACGATGCAATAAAGAGCAAATCGGCAAGAAGGACGTACCGGTAAAAGGAACGGTAGCCGATTTTGATCAGTATGACACTGTTTATATCGGTTTCCCGATCTGGTACGCACAGGCGCCAAGAGTCGTATATACTTTTTGCAAAGAATATAACTGGAACGGCAAGAAGATATGCGCATTTGCAACTTCCGGCGGAAGTGGAATCGGCAAGACCGTAGAAAAGCTTGCACCATATGTTGAAGGTGCTGCTTCGGTAGATGCAAAACTTGTGCATAACGTTGACGAAATCAAAAACAGGTAAGCAATTTATCTCAGTCGGGGTTACAATCTCCGACTGAGATAAACGCTCCGCGAGGATGCGCAGAGATTTGCATATGAAATATGTCAGCTACGCTGACGCAAATCTCGCGCCAAGTCTCGCGAGCGAGACTTGAACAGAATATAAAAGAAAGGCAAACAGATATGAACGAAATTTTTAAGAGAGTCAGCATCAGAAAATATGAGGATAAGCCTGTTGAGCAGGAAAAGATAGAAAAGGTACTTCGTGCCGCTATGGCAGCTCCGTCTGCGGGCAATCAGCAGCCATGGGAATTCTATGTTGTAACAAATAAAGAGACCATCAAAGCACTCTCAGAGTGCAGCCCGTATTCCGGCTGTGCAGCAGCAGCACCGGTTGTACTGGTACCGTGCTATCGCACCGAGGGACTCATCTTCCCGGCATTGGCACAGATTGATATGGCGAATGCGACAGAGAATGCCCTTCTGGAGATTACTTCCCTTGATTTGGGTGGTGTATGGCTTGCTGTGACTCCGGATCAGGACAGAGTTGAGAAAGTGACAAAGGTCCTTGATTTACCGGATAATCTGGTTCCGTTTGCACTTGTGCCATTCGGATATCCTGCAGAAGATAGACCGCAGCAGGATCGATATGATGAGGCAAGAATTCACTGCATCGATTAATGGTGAAATGCGAAGAGCTAGAACGCGATTCTTTGGGATATTTTATTACCCAAAATCGCGTTCTTTGTTTATAAATAAAGTATAAAAACCATTGAAAAAGAAAAAAGACGTGATACAATTAAATTGAATAAAATGAATTAAAGAGAAAGGGAACTAAAATGGATAAGATAACGCAGAGACAGAAAGTCATTAGTCTTGTTCTCAAATGTATTGTGTTTTTTGCAGCGATAATCGGTACCGTATTAAGCTATTTGGCCGGACGGAATTCTTTTATGGGTGGCGGACATGTATTCATGTACTTCACAATCCAGTCCAATATTGCGATTGCAATTATCTGTGCAATCGGTTTTATATTCCTCTGCAGAGGAAAAGACATCTCTAAAGTATGGTACATCATTAAATTTGTAGGAACTGTATCAATTACACTGACCGGAGTCGTATTTGGTTTTGTGTTAGCGCCGACACTTGGCTCGGCTGCATGGAATCTACAAAATACGTTAACGCATCTCATTGTGCCAGTTGCAGCTGTGATTGACTTTTTTGTCATAAGCAGCGTGCAGCGCATCAGAAAGAGCAGCGTAGTCTTTGTGACAATTCCACCGATTCTGTATGCTATATATGCAGGAATTGGCTATGTTCATAATTGGCAATTCGCAGAAGGATATAATTATCCATATTTCTTCTTAAATTGGGGAAGTAAGGCAGGCGCCTTTGGGTTTACTAATGAACTACCTTTTATGGGAAGCGCATGGTGGATATTGGTTTTGCTGATATTTTTAATAGTAGTGGGATTTTGTTATCTTAAGATTGCTGATTTGATTTACAAACGAAAAGGATAAAGAGGGAGCACAAATGGAGAGAGAATTTGACATTCAGGAGTATATGACAAAAGGCGTGGAACGCGTGGTTTCTGATGCAATCAAGGCGACGCTGAAGAATCCACGGGAAAGCGCTTTCATGCTTGGCTTTGCAAAAGCAAGTACAGCTGCTTCCAAAAAGCGTAAGAAAGCAGAAAAAGCCGGTGAGCACATTCCGCCTTTTTTGATTGCCAGCATTACCAGCAAGTGTAATCTTCATTGTGCAGGATGCTATTCCAGATGCAATCATGCAACTGTGGATACGGAACCGGTGAGCCAGCTTACAAATGAAGAATGGTATCGTATCTTTGATGAAGCAGACGACCTGGGAATCAGCTTTATCCTGCTTGCGGGAGGGGAACCGTTGCTTCGCCGGGATGTTGTAGAAGCGGCCGGACAAAAGAAGAATATCCTGTTTCCGATTTTTACAAATGGCACATTTATGGATGAGCGCTATTTTGAGCTGTTTGATTGCAGCCGCAATCTGATTCCGATTATGAGTATCGAAGGACAAAAGGAAATTACGGATGCCAGAAGAGGCGAAGGAATTTATGATCGTCTGATCCAAAATATGGATGAACTGCAAAAGCGCGGCCTGATTTTCGGCGCGTCTGTGACGGTGACATCGGAGAATGTTTCGGAGGTGACATCGGAAAGCTTTTTAAATGAACTGTCGGAGAGAGGCTGTAAGGCCGTGATCTTTGTAGAGTTTGTGCCGGTAACGGAAGACAGTCAGCATCTTGCTCCGGGAGAGAAAGAGCGGGAATATCTCAAGAATGAGATTGCACGCCTGAGAGCAGAAAAACCGGAGATGGTATATATCTCATTCCCGGGAGATGAGAAATCCTCCGGAGGATGTGTGGCTGCGGGAAGAGGATTCTTCCATATCAATTCACATGGTGGCGCAGAACCGTGTCCATTCTCTCCGTATTCGGATGTAAATATTAAAAAAACTTCTCTTCGGGAAGCAATTCATTCACCGTTGTTTATGGCATTGCAGAGCGAAGGACTGCTGACGGATGATCATGAAGGCGGATGCGTTCTATACGAAAAGCGCGAGCTGGTAGAAGCATGCATTGAGTCTTTGTTATAAGATCCTCAGCCCATAAAACCGGTACCACCCCTTCACTTTGCAAGAATATTTTGGTTTTCATATATGCAAAAGCTCGCATCCTGATTGACATGTGTCTTTTGAATGCCTGTACAATTTTGAAAAAAGTTTTATGGTTGGCGGACACCAAAAACTGTCGTATATGTACTTCTCATCTAAAGGATTCCCGGGTGAATCGGAGTGAACTTAGTGAAATAAAAATGAGTTTTGATGTTTATAGGCATGCGCCGCCACGGACGGCGGCGCAAATGCGGTTGCAACACGATGTTGCATAAAAGCATGGTGCCTATATACACAAAACTCATTTTGTCATTTCACTTAGTAAACGGAGCCTGAACCCGGGGATTCCTTAGACTGAGAAGTACATAATACAACAAACTAGGTGTCCGCCACTTCATAAACCTTTTTTCAAAATGGTTCATTCATCAAAAGACACATGTGTGATGCTCGCCTTTTGCATATTGAAAACCTAAAATATTCGCAAAATTGTGAAGGGGGGTACCGAGTTTATGGGCTGAGGATGTTTATCATAATACAGACTGTGAATGGTAACACAAAAAAGGCATCGGGGGTGTGAATCAGGCAGTGAAAGTTGTAAAATAGAAATGTAATTATGTTGAAATAGGAAAGGAATCGCTTGCAGATGGAATTTAAAAGCATCAAAAAATTAGGTGGTGGCACTCATATTTGCAGATATGATTTGGAATATGAGACAAAGGATCATCGCCTGAAAAAGTATGAGATGGTATCAAGGGATCAAGATTTATATGATGTGGAAGCCCTAAAGGAATGGCACAGCAAAACTGTGGTCATCATAGGAATTTCACAGGATAATGATAGAATTCTCCTAAACAGAGAGTTTCGCATGGCCCTTGGCGACTGGGTATTCAATTTCCCTTCCGGAATGATGGACGAGGATGAAACTCCGACAGAGGCTGCAGCCAGAGAATTAAAAGAAGAAACCGGATTGACTTTAGAGCGCAGAATCGTGAGATTGCGCAGCAGTTACAATGCGGTTGGAATTACAAACGAATCCAGTTCCTGTGTTTTGGCAGTGGTTTCCGGTGATATTCAAAAAAGCGATTCCGCCTTTGAAGAAATCGAAGCCCGTTGGTATACCAAAGACGAGGTGAAAGATTTGCTGAAATATCAGAAAATGTCAGCCAGAGCACAGCTGTTTTGCTTTGCATGGGCATATGGCGACTTATCGATTAATAAACTAGCAGAGGAGTCGGATGAGTATGGAGATGGTCACCTCAGGTAAAGGCTATTTATATAATTTATTTGCGCAGTTGTGCTCTTATGTGACACAAACTTTGACCAAGAACTATCTGGTGAAATACAGTTGCATTTCAGAGGAAGAAAGAAAGCGCGTCAATGCCAAAATCGAAAAAGAAACACCGTTACATTTAGACGAAAAGGGGAACTTTTCTCCAATTAGCGAAGAGGATATCACAAATGAATTCGCGATTAAACTTTCTTCTTTTACAGATTCGTTGAAAATCACAGATGACAAGAACTGTATCATGCGATTCCTTCAGGCAATGGATAGCGCATTATCACAGATTCTTGCTGCAGAAAGCATACATCTGCAAGAGCAGCAAAAATCCAAAAGTTTAAATACCAATCGAAAAGAAACCGGCATCAGCCTGCTTCCAAGATGCGAATGCGTCTGGGCGAGAAAGAGCAGACAATCCTTTTCTTATCGAAGAATCGATAATTATTTAAAATATATAATGGTCATTGAGGACCGTGTGCTTGAAGATATTGATGATGAGCATATCTTTATTCCAAAGGGCTTTTTCAGAAATTTTGATGAGACAAAAAAGCTCAAAGTCGCAGCCTGCCCGCTGAATGCTAAATCCAGCTTTGATATTCGCTTTCATCGAAATGATGATTTACAGGTGTTTTCGCTGGATTATTATCCATCTGCAATTGCGCAGGACAACATGCGGGTTTGGAATAAGATTACAGAGGCCGGAAAAGAAGGAGCAGAACTGATTGTATTTCCGGAGATGCTTGGCAATGCTACGATGGAAGCCTTCGTTCGTCAGAAACTACAGGAGTTGTCGGAGGAGGAACGACAATTGATTCCTGCAATGATTGTGTTGCCTTCTTATTTCACCGGAAGTCAGAACTATTCTACGGTATTGGATCGAAACGGAAATGTGATGGCGCGGCAATACAAGCAAAATCCGTATGTAATGAAATGCAAACACGGCGAATATATGGAAAATATCCTAGGCTCCAATCGCATCGAGATATTTCATTATGAAGGCATCGGCAGATTTGCTGTTTTGATATGTAAGGATTTCCTGACCACCCGTTATATGGAGCGTATCATGCGAGGGTTTATGCTGACGATGATTATCGTGCCGGCCTATTCCACTGGCTCGTATGACTTTAAAATGTCATTTGATTTATGCGCCCATGACTATTGCAATGTGGTATGGATTAACAGCTGCGCAGCAATGGTGCCGGGAAAGGAAAGCAATTTTGAATACATCGGCTATGTGCGAAAACGCATCAACCGGTATCAGGATGAATCAGAAGCCTTTTGCAAGATGAAACCCTGCAGGTCTCTGTTTCAGGGAAAGTGCGACAAGAAATGTATCTATTATGACAGCTTCGGCGCTGTCTGAAAAAGAAATACAAGCAAGGAACGATATGGAAAAAAGATTTGATATTAATGAACTAGGATACAGCGTGCGCTGTATCCTTTATTACAACAAAGACATTCATGAAATTAAAGACGTAGTAATTGCAACCTACGGCTTTGGAGGAACAAAGGAAAACAAAGCGACTGCAAAGTTTGCAGAACGACTGGTGACAAAATATAAAGGCTTTGGCGTCATCTGCTTTGACTGGCCATGTCATGGCGCAGATGCAAGAAAAAAGCTGATTCTGGAGGAATGCATCACCTATCTGCAATTGGCAATCGATTATGCAAAAAACGAGATGAAGGCAGAAAATCTCTATTCCTATACCACCAGCTTCGGTGGCTTTATCACGCTCAAATATATCGCAGAGCATAAAAATCCGTTTCGAAAAATTGCCATGCGCTGTCCGGCGATAAAAATGTATGACATTATGGTTCAATCCATTTCGGAAGAAGATATGGCAAAGTTAGAAAAAGGCAAGGAAATTATGGCAGGCCATGACCGTATGCTCAAAATCAATCGACAATTTTTAGAGGATTTAAAAGCAAGTGATATCCGAAACAACGATTATATCGATTATGCAGATGATATTTTGATTTTGCAAGGCACAAAGGATGAGATGGTTTCAATTGAAGATACGAAAGAATTTGCAGAAAATAATGTAATCGAAATGATACCTGTAGAGAACGCGGATCATCCCTTTTCGAATCCGAGTAAAATGGACTTTGCAATCCAAAAATGCGTGGAATTTTTTGGATGAGACTCGTTCTTTTACAAAAGTGAACAAAAAAAGTGAAAATGTAAGCAAAAAAATGTGAAAAGTTTCTGAAAATATAGCGACAAATCTGAAAATAAAGTCTATAATATCTGGTAAGCGGTTTTATGTAGGATGTTTTTTGATATGGATACGTGATAATGGAGACAGGCTATGAAAATCAGAGATCAAATTGCATTATGCAGCGGAACAGACGAATGGAACACAAAGGAATTTCCGGAAGAGAAGATTCCTTCTTTTACAATGAGCGAAGCCCCAAATGGTTTGTGCAAACAACGGGATGAGACAAAGCATGCAACTTGCTTTCCGGCACCGTCCCTTGCAGCTTGCAGCTTTGATACGGATCTGCTGGAGCGCTACGGCTATGAGATTGCAAGAGAAGCAAAGATGGAAGGCGTGGGCATGATCTTAGGCCCGGGCGTTAATGTCAAGCGCAATCCATTATGCGGGAAAAACTTCGAATATTTTTCGGAGGAACCTCTGGTATCCGGCTTACTGGGTGCTGCCTATATACGCGGCGTGCAAAGTGCCGGAATCGGCGCTTGTCTCAAACACTTCGCCTGCAACAACCAGGAATACTACCGGATGTGCTCCGATAGTCTTGTAGATCAGCGCACCTTAAGAGAAATCTATTTGTTGCCATTTGAGGTTGCAATCAAAGAAAGTGCGCCTCGCGCGGTGATGGCAGCCCACAATAAAGTGAATGGAACCTACTGTTGTTCCAACAAACGTCTCCTGACAGATATTTTGCGCAAAGAGTGGAAATTTAACGGATTTGTCGTATCGGATTGGTATGCGGCAGAGAATCGCACAGATAGCTTTTTGGCCGGATGCGATTTGATTATGCCGGGAGGAAATGCCTTCGGAGAAGCAGATGCGCTAAAGCAGATTCGAAGCGGCACATTGCCACACGAATGTGTCACACGCTCCGCAAAGCGAATTGCGAAATTCGCAAGGAAAGCCAATATTGCCATTGAGCAGGCGCGAATCAGTGCGCAGATGCAGCACAAGGTTTCTCATCAAATCGCAGCGACCATTGCAGAAGAAAGCATGGTATTGCTGAAAAATGAGAATCAAATCCTGCCGCTTGAAGATTTCAATGATGTGGTCTTCATCGGAAAGATGGCTGAAAGCATTCGGTATCAGGGAACCGGCTCAAGCACAGTCAATCCTACAAAGTTAGAACAGGTGACAGAGCTGTATCCGCAGATTCCATATGCGCCGGGCTATGAAGAGGATGGCAATACAACAGATGAGCTGATTCAAAACGCGAAGAAATTGGCCTCGACCGCCAAGAAAGTCGTGCTCTTTGTCGGGCTTCCGGAGGCATACGAATGCGAAGGTCGAGATCGAGAGAATATGAAAATGCCGGCGGGACACAATCGGCTTATTGAAGAGGTTGCTAAAGTTAATCCGAATGTAATTGTGGTTTTGGAATGCGGCTGTGTAGTGGAAATCCCATGGGCAGATCAGGTTCAGGCGATTTTGTATGCGGGACTTTCGGGACAGGCCGGTGCAGGCGCAATCATGCGAATCCTCACAGGAGAAGTCAACCCGTCCGGTAAACTGGCAGAAACCTGGCCGATGAAATATGAGGATGTGGTATCCTCGTCCTATTACGGAAACGGAAATCGCAATGCTCAATACAGGGAAGGAATTTATGTCGGTTATCGCTATTATGAAAAAGCGAAAATCCCGGTACGCTTCCCATTTGGACATGGACTGTCTTATACCACATTTGAGTATAGTCAGCCAAGACTTGATCGTTCTACTAAGATACTTTCTGTGACAGTAAAAAATACCGGAAGCAGGGCCGGAAAAGAAATCGTCTTTATGTTTGTCAGAAATTTCTTCCGCGATTGTTATCGTCCGGTTCGCATCATGAAACATTTTGACAAGGTGGAACTGGAACCGGGTGAGTCTCAGGTTGTTCAAATCGAACTTGATGAGAGAGATTTTGCACTCTGGGATCATGGCTGGATTGTGGATGAGGGAATCTATGAATTACAGGTGACCGGTAGTCCGTATGACGAAGGTGTGTCTGTGAAAGTGGAGGCAGATCAGGAAATGCTAGATCGCTCAAATCATGGCAATCTTTCCCGCATTCGTCAGCAGGCGGATGCAGTGCGAACCTATGAAGAATACACAAAGCAGAAGGAACGTTTCGGTCCGATTTCGGATTGGTATCGCGATCTGGAGGGCACTCCAACCGAAGATGATTTTGAATCAATTTACAGATGGCCGATTGCGAAAGATGAAATTGGAAAGAAGCCTTATGATACGAACAGCTGTATGGAAGATGTAGCAAAGGATTCTGCTTTGATGCGAATGATTTGTAAGAAACAAGGGATTTCCATGGAAAATGAGATGCCGCTTCGTGCTTTGCAAAACAGCATGAAATTAAAAGGGCATGCGGCGCAAGCATTTGCGGATATGGGAAATAAAAAATACGTTTCGATGTTGAAGCATTTGTTGCATTAAAAAAAGCCAACAACCCCTGCGTTTCACGTCGCAGAAGCCATCAGCCTATAAACGTATTAACTGAGTCTTATATTATCGCATTTAATGCTTGGATGCAAGAAATTTTACAAAAAAAATAAAAAATAGGAACAATTAACTAATTGTAGATTTAATTCAAAAATCCCCATACAATTTCGGTTGTATGGGGATTGATATGTTTAATGAGAATATTTTGACTTCAAATCTGTTATTGTCATGGTATAATAATTTCAAATAACAAATGTAAGAGGGATTGGGTAAATGGATTATAAACAGCAAAGACAGGAGAAAATCAGCTTCTTTTTAGATCAGGCCGAACAGTATGATTTCAGCCGCGAGCACGCGAAAGCAATGATTTATTACATTCGCGCAGGTTTGCTCGGAGACGAAGGTGCGATTCGTACCGTTTGCAATAATGTGAAAAACGGATACGGTCTTTCTTATAATTATGAAGAATTTTTTCGATGCATGTTAATTGGAGCAGAGCAGTTTCACAATCCGGATGCAATGTACGAACTGGGGGTTTGCTATAGCAGCGGTCTCGGAGTCGAGAAAAGTGAAGCAGAGGCAATGCATTGGTTTTCCGAAGGATCAAAGGCGGGAAGCAAAGAGGCTACCCGCTCTTTGCGAACCTATAATTATGATATTACAATTACACAATATGATGAATTATCTCCATTTGCAATGCTGGTGCGTACCACTGTATTTGTAAATGAACAGGGCTACAAGAACGAATTTGATTTTATCGACGAAAATGCACATCACTTTGTGATTTTTGATGGAAAGAAACCTGTAGCAACAGCCCGAGTGTATTTCGATATGCTTTTAGAGACTTATTGCCTGGGACGAGTAGCTGTCTTAAAGGAATATAGAGGTTTGGGACTTGGCACGGATTTGCTGGAAGCTGCCGAAACCTATGTGCGTGATATGCGCGGCAAAACATTGGCGCTCCATGCACAGGTGGACAAGCAGGCTTATTATGAAGCACATGGATTTCAAGCGGAAGGAATCGCAGACGAGGATGAGGGTGTACCTCATGTCTGGATGTGGAAACGGTTTGCCGAATAGGAGGTGATTGCATGAGATTAGACATGCACTGTCACACCAAAGAGGGATCTCCGGATGCGAAGGTCCCGATTGGCGAATACATTGAGGAATTGAAACGCCAGGGATTTGATGGAATGTTGGTCACAGATCACGATTCCTATGATGGTTGGCGTCATTATCATCGAAATCAAAAAGATATGCCCGGAGACTTTGTATGTCTCAAGGGAATCGAATATGACACTGGAAATGCGGGACATATTATCGTCATTATGCCTCGCAAAGTACATCTTAAAATCTTAGAGCACAAAGGTCTTCCACTGGAGACACTGATTCGAATTGTGCATAAATACGGCGGCGTGCTGGGCCCAGCCCATCCATGCGGCGAAGCATTCTTAAGTATATTTTCCACAGGTAAATACAAACGAGATATTTCTATTGCCTCGAAATTTGATTTCATCGAAGGCTACAACTCCGGAGAAGGTTCGCACTCCAATGAGCGAGCCATGGAAATTGCGCGCCTCTATGAACTGCCAACCACCGGCGGAAGCGATGCCCATAAGCTAGACAGCATTGGATTGGCTTATACAGAGATTACGGAATCAATCAAAAACGAAGACGAACTAATCGCCTATATCAAATCCAAAAAACCAATGGAATGTGGTGGTGAGAAATATCATGGAACATTAAAAGAAAAGCTGGGAGCTTTCAACAAAGTATTGGTCTGGGGGTTCTTCCCATATAATAAATTCGGATCTCTGGTCCACTTCAAAGAACGAAAAGACGAACTTAGACATATCCGAAACGAGTTCGCACGATCATTACAGGAAAAGAACGATAGTGCCTTCGAATATGTGGCAAAGATGATGCTCCACGACCAGGTGCAAAAGATGGGAGATTATATCCAACACGGAAAAGTCAGTACCCTCGAGCACAGCAAAGATGTTGTCAAAATGAGCGACAAAATCAGTCGGCATATTCCGCACAAGCGTCCTCTGGATCGTGAAGCCATGCTGAGAGGCGCTATGCTGCATGACTTCTATCTCTATGATTGGCATGACGACGACGGCGGAACCCATAAATGGCACGGATTCCATCATGCAGATCGAGCCAGAGAAAACGCAGTCAAATATTTCAATGTCGGAAAGAAAGAACAGGAAATCATATACTCTCACATGTGGCCACTAAATATCACACGTATTCCAAAATCCAGAGAGGCCTGGATAGTTTGTCTGGCGGACAAAATCGTCTCCACGAAAGAAACATTAACTAAACGATAGGAATAGAACTCCCGCATAATGCGCGGGAGTTTTTATCTCAGTCGGGGTTACAATCTCCGACTGAGATAAACGCTCCGCGAGGATGCGCAGAGATTTGCATATGAAATATGTCAGCTACGCTGACGCAAATCTCGCGCCAAGTCTCGCGAGCGAGACTTGAAATAGGATCTAACAAGACACTATGTGCAAAGTGCAATATCGGAAAAGGGACGATAACAAAAGAGAGGGGGTAAAATGCATAAAAACAAGTGATACAAAAAACTATATTTATGCATCTTGACGGACAGAAAACTAAACGGTAAAATAAATTTGTTCGAACAATGGGAGTTATGAGGAACCTTAAAAGTGTTTTTGAAATGTTTTAAGTATCAAGGGAATGTTAAAGATTTAAGAAATATTTGTGTTTTATGAAAAAATGCGCAACTTGAACAAGGGGGTCAAGTTGCGCATTTTGTATAATATTGTCTAAAGGTGAAAAATGAAAAAAAGTAATAAAAAGTGGGCAATCATTTTAGTTGTTGTTATGAGCGTCGCAGCAATTGGGGTAGCACTAAAGATGATGCCAATAGGTTCTTTTGGGTCAAATAATAAATTAAATAAAATAAGTTTTAGTGAAATTCAAATTTGTAATTTGGAATTTGATGAAGGCGAAAAAAACAATATAAACCAAGTCCTTTCTATGTTATATACGGAAAATGAGAAATACGCGGGATTTGCTAATCAGTCGTCACAGACAATTGATTTATATAAGGCAGAGTATTATTTGAAATTAGCTGATTTGAAATCTACGGTCTTTGGAGTGCTTTTGTCGACATATACTGATTATGAAATAAACACAGAAAAGATAAATCAATACGTGGATCAGACATATGAAGCGATAGATTCGTTAGAGAGTGGATACGAACAGTCGCAAAGTCTATATTATGCAATCATTTTAGATCAGTTATTAAATGGATATGAGAAAAGCTATGATGTAACATTTATTCAGAATCAGATTGATCGAATTCTGAATGAAATGGATTATGAAGAAAATCTTATGGCTGATATCGTATCAACAAGAAGACTTGTGGAAATAGTCTCCGATTTACAATTATTTGATGCGGATGTTTCATTATCAAATAAGCAAATAAAAAAGATAAAAAAAGGAATGCAATCAGGCTTAAAGGAGGATTTTATAAGGGAATCCGTTGTGATGAATGATATTTTTGTCGTCGATAATATTTTGTCGTTTGGGTTAATATCAGATGAGGAAATGCTCAGTTGTTATCAATTGTTGTCAGATGACGGGGGAAATAAGAGTGTAAATTCAGATGATGTTATTCCAGATTTATTGACAACGTTTCAATTTGTTAGCTCTCTAGAGCAATTAAACAATTACGAGTATTTGGAACAACAGAAAAAGTTTGTTTCATCCTTAAAATTGGGAGATGGAATATTTTCGCTAGATAATACGACAGAAGAGGCAGAGGATTTGACCGCAATAGTATATGGTAATGCTATAGAACAGCTGGAATTGGGAGGAGATGCTATTGATAAAGCTTATTAATGTATGCAAAAAAATTGGGGAAAAGACTATTTTAGATGGAATTAATCTGGAAATACATAAAGGACAAATGACCTTTATTGTTGGAACTTCCGGTGCAGGAAAAACCACATTACTCAATATGATTGGAGGACTGGATCAACCGACAAACGGTGAAATATTATTTGATAACGAAAATATTCAATCCGATTTATGTAAATACAGAGCTAAAAATATAGGTTTTATTTTTCAGGATTTTAATTTGATTTCAGGATTGAGCATCATAGAAAACGTAAAGATTGCAACAGAATTATCCGGGGTAAATCAAGACAGAGAAAAAATCATTGAAGAATTAAAGAAGGTAGGTATTTCGGATCCATATCAAAAGGTTGAAACTTTATCGGGTGGCGAGAAGCAAAGAGCTGCGCTGGTAAGAGGAATTTGCAAAGATGCTGAGATTTTAATCGCAGATGAACCAACAGGAAACCTTGATTCAAGCAATGCGGAGCTGGTTTTGGATTTGCTTCAATCGCTTAAAGAGGATAAACATATTGTGGTGGTATCTCATGATATGGAAAAAGCACAAAAGTATGCGGATCGAATTATCAAAATCAGTGATGGAACAATTGTAAGTGATGACTCTCAGGTGAAGACGCGTACAATAGTAGAAGAGGTGAAAGAAAAAAGCAAATTAAACAAAACGGAAAATCGCTTTTTTAAAACTTTAAGTACGCTTGGAAAAAACAGTATTCGGAGAAGATGCAGTAGGATTCTTTCCATTGCTGGTGTGATTGGACTTGCAATTGCCGCAATCGCTACCGTGATTTATTTGAAAAAGTCCGGAACGGAAATGTCCAATCAGGTAAATGTTAATTATCTCGAAAACGATTTGGTAGATATATTTTATGGCGTAACGCCAAATACCTCAGCGAAAGAATTACCTTTGACAGATGAGAATCTTCAGTGGATTAGTGATAATATTAGTCATAAAGAAATTGTAGAAATATATCAGATTAATAGAAATGATGATGTTTTTAGCAACGGGTCAAAAGCGGCGACTGCATGTATAAAACAAATTAATATTGATTCCTTTTTCGAAGAACGAGTAATGTCCAATAATATAGAGGGCGAGTTTCTGAATCAAAAAAATGAAATCATACTGGCAGAGGATGTCGCCCAAGAATTATTTGATGGCGATTGTCTTGGAAAAACTGTGAGTTTCTGTGATGCAAACGGAAATGCCTATGAGTATACAGTTGTCGGTATTAATCATACGCAAAGTCCTTTTGAGACTTATTACAGTTATGTGAGTGCGGAAAGTTTAAAAGATTTAAGGGAACAAAGTCTGAAAGAGAATATTTATCAGCGTCAAGAGGTATTAACATATTATACGGAAGTGCAATCAGTAAAAATAGGCGGATTGTACGGAACGATGAAGCAAACGGATTTTGAAGAACAGTTGCTGTATGGGACGTATCCAAAAGATAGTAATGAAATCATGATTAGTTCAGGTTTGTTAGCGGAGACGTTATATGAATTTGGAATTGAAACTAACTATCGGTTAGAAGAAATACAGCAAGGTGCTCTCACGGAGACGGACTTTGAACTGATTAGTGGAAAAGACATGGCAATCAATTGCAATGGTTTATATAAGGTGCGAATAACAGGAATCTATGAATCAGACGAGATTGAGATTCGTTATCCGGAAGAATTGATTGATGAAATGTTAGTCCCTAAGCCGGTAGAAATTAGCGTTTATGTATCCGAGCATGAAAATATCTCTAATATAGAAAATATGATTGATGAAGAAACCGATTTCTCAATAGAGACAAGGTTGGAAGAATTAAAAGAAAATGTATTGATGCAAACACAATTTATGCAACTGGCATTGATTACATTAGGAATCATTTTATTCCTGGTTTCAGTGACTATGTTAAGATCATTTTCGAAAATATCAGTAATAGAAAGAACTAAGGAAATTGCAATCATAAAAAGCTTAGGAGCAAACAATAAAAAATGTCTGGGAGTATTATTGTATGATTCCGTTGTAATTTCAATATTAGCATTTTTGATCGGACTGATTATCTTTACGATTATTAAAATATTGATACCGATAGTTGCGCCGAATGTAGATCTATTGGGAGACGGATTCCCATTTGTTCAAATACTGGGAATCAGCATAATCTTCGCAGTTGTTATCATTGCAGAAACAGCAATATCGTTAAGAAAATTAGTAAAAAATACTCCGGCAAAACTATTAAAAAAATAAGAATTATAGAAAGGGCTGCAATTGCAGATTTTATCAACTGGAATTGCAGCTCTTTTTTTTGTGAGGAAATTTCTCCGAAATTCCAATATCATAAGAAGCGCTCCGCGCGAGCATGTTGCAAGCAACATTCTTTCCTGGAAGAAATAAGTGAGCGCATAGAAAATAAAAAGATAAGTGAAATTAAAAACAGAGCAATGGCATCGGGCGTGGCGAACATGATTGTGAAAGGTCAGAAAGCGAACAGAGGGCGAACAGGGAGTGGAGATGAAATTAAAGAAAATATGAATATTTCTAATGCTCCGACGGCGCAAAACAGCAGGGAAAACGGCATGGAAGCCGTTTTAGCCCTGTAAAAGCCATGGATGGCGTTTCAGGGCGCCCTGCAAAACAATATATAGAAAACCTGAGTTGGAGCATTCTAGAAATATCATATTTTCGTCATGGAATCCCGCTCCCTGTCCGCCCCTGTTCGCGTAACGATTTCCCAATTATGGGGATTTTAAATTTTAAGTTGGGTTAAGGTTTGTATTACATAATAATCTCATCAAAAGAAAAGGAGGATTCATTATGATTAGAGTAGCTTTAATCCCCAGTTTTGAACCGGATGAGACATTGATTACGCTCTCCGAGCAACTACGTGAACAAGACTTTAAAATCGTAATTGTGGATGATGGCAGTGGCCCTGCTTATACAGATATATTTGATGAATGCGAGATTTTCGGAGATGTTCTCTCCTATGACACAAACAGAGGAAAAGGTTTTGCTCTCCGTGAAGGATTAAAATATATCAAAGCAATCTACGGAAACTGCATCATTGTAACAATGGACAGCGATGGACAGCATATGGTTTGCGATGCGCAAAAACTCTGCAACCGCGTAGAAACCAATCCTCGTCAATTCGTTCTTGGTTCAAGACGCCTTCCAAAGGACGCACCAACCAAAAGCAAATGGGGAAATGGCATTACACGATTTGTATACAAAACGTTAACCGGAACAAACGTCTATGATACGCAATCCGGTTTGCGAGCATTTCATTCGGATTGGATTCCGCGCCTTTTGGAAGTCCGCGGTGATCGATATGAATACGAGATGAACGTATTGCTGGAAATCTCCCGGCAGAAATTGCCGATCGAAGAAATTCCGATTCATGTCATATATTTTGATAAACAAAATAGTGTGAGTCATTTCGATGCGCTGCATGACTCGGTCAGAATTTATAAAGAAATATTGAAATTCGCAGGAAGCTCACTGGCCAGCTTCGCCATTGATTATCTGATGTATGCCCTTTTGCTTACGCTCCTTGGAGCAGGAGATGCGGCGCTGCTTATAGCTAATTTTGGAGCCAGAGCAGTCAGCTCAATCTTCAATTTCACGGTAAACAAAAAGGTAGTATTTAAGACACAAGGAAATTTGAAGAAAGAAAGTGCAAAATATTTCGGACTGGTACTCTTTAATATCAGCATCAATACACTGATTCTTACAGGATTAACCACATTGGGCATCAATGCCTATGGTGCAAAAATCGCAGTGGAATGTGTCATGTTTATCTTAAGTTATGTCATACAACACAATTTCGTGTTCGGCAAAGGTAACATGAAAGCGGGAAAGGAGATTGAATGCGAAAACATATCTATACAATAATTTCATTTGTGCTTGCGCTGGTATTTACGACCTATATTGCGCTGGACACATTTGTGATATCACATATATATGCAGTCGTAGATTCCACAGACAGTTCAAATCTGTCTCTTGCAACAGTTTCAGAAGATGCGGCTGAGGCAGCTACAAATGCAGTAGTGACAGAGAATTCTTACACGGATGAAAATATTAGCATCACCATTACAACCTATCGCGAAAACGATACAAATATATATGTGGCAGATATTCAATTGACGGACTCCGCCTATCTTCAGACCGCATTAGCCCAGGCGGCATATGGCAAGAATGTGACAGATACTACTTCAAATATAGCAGAATCTGTGGATGCAATTTTAGCAATTAACGGAGATTATTATGGTGTTCAGGAAAGCGGTTATGTCATCAGAAATGGCGTATTATATCGCTCGGAAGGTGAGAGTGGCCAGGAGGACTTGGTCATTTACCAGGATGGAACCATGGAAATCATCAGCGAAGACGAAATCAGTGCAGAAGAATTGCTGGCAAATGGCGCATGGAATGTGCTTTGCTTCGGACCGGCATTGATTGAGGATGGCGCAGTTGCAGTAACGACCTCAGATGAAGTGGATAAGGCTATGACCAGCAATCCGAGAACCGCCATCGGCATCATAGATGAATTACATTATGTGTTTGTGGTGGCAGATGGAAGAACTGATGAAAGTGAAGGATTATCCCTCTATCAGCTGGCGGAATTTATGGAATCTCTCGGCGTGACTTGTGCCTATAACCTGGATGGCGGCGGTAGCTCGACCATGGTCTTTAATGGCACTGTAATCAATAATCCGACCAGCGGACACGGCAGCAAGGAAAGGAGTGTGAGCGATATTGTATATATTGGATATTAAATACAATCGAATCAAATATATATCAGCAACAGTATTTTGTATTATATTTGCAGCTATCTATGAATATTTCTCCCATGGAGTTTACAGCAATTATATGATCTTTGCTTTTTTGATTCCTTTGGCAGGAGGAATCATATCGGAAATCTTTTTCCGTTGTGCGGTTAATAAAAGACGCAGACCAACCATTGCTGTTCAGGTTTTGGCAGGAAGTGTGATCTGGCTTACCATAGGTTGTCTGTATCAAGGTGTACTCGAAATATATGGGACAACAAATCATTTAAATGTGTTGTTTTTCTGGGTTGGTATCGTGCAATTTGCATTATCAATCGTCATATACGGCCTTGGTTCTATGAAAAAAATGAATGGCATGGCATAAATCATAATGCTATAATGAGAGAGCTCTTTGTAAAGAGCTCTTTTTTTTTTCATATAGCGTTGGGTGGGTTTTTTCATAAGATTAGAAAAGAGGTACGAATTTATGAAAAAACAAGCTAAATGGCCGGTACGCATCCTTTATTATGTGTTCGGTATCCTGATCATGACAATGGGAATTGCACTTTCTGTGAAGTCCAATCTCGGTGTTTCGCCGGTGAGTGCGGTTCCATATTCCATCACGTTAATTTGGGGAATCGAGATGGGAATTGCGACAATCATTTTTCAAGTGATTCTCGTAGCTGCACAGATTATTTTATTGCGCAAAGCATTTCAGATTAAGAATTTATTGCAGATTCCGGCAGGAATTTTGTTTGGAGTATTCACTTCGGCATGCAATCAGCTGGTGGCACAATTTCCGGATCCGCACAATATCGGAATCCGCATTGTGATGATGTTTATCAGCACCGTTTTGATTGCCATTGGAATCTTTTTCTATGTGCCGGCGGACATCATTCCGCTTGCAGGTGAAGGAACCATGCTTGCAATCTCAGAGAAAACAGGTGTGAAATTTTCCAATGTCAAATTATGCTTTGACATCGGAACCGTTTTGGTTGCATTTGCAATGTGCTGGATTGGTGTGCATCAATTCGGAAGTGTTGGAGTTGGAACTTTAGTGGCAGCAGTCTTAGTTGGTGTGGCACTGAAGGCGATTACAAAGGTTTTCGGCGGTCTCAGAGACCGTGTGCTCTATCCGGATACAGAAGAGGTGGAGATGACTCCGGTGCAGCTGATTATGAAGCGCGAAGTATATACACTTTCTCCGGAGATGTGTTTAAAGGAAGCACTTACTTATCTTGTAGAGCATAAGATTAGCGGAGCTCCTGTGGTAAATGAAAACAATAAAATGGTGGGATTCCTTTCGGACGGGGATATTATGCGTCTTCTGGCAAAAGATGATTCCCTCTATGTACATTCAAATGATATCAAAACCATTGGCTTTAATGAAAAGCTAAGCGGCCTGATTGATTTGCGTGTAAAGGATATCGCAGTAAAGCGCGTGATTTCCGTTGATGCAGGAATGAACCTGGATGAAGTATGTCGGATTCTTGCTGATAATAAATTAAAAAAGGCACCGGTAGTGCAAAATGGCAAGATGATTGGTATAATAAATGTTAGTAATATAACAAAATATACTTTGCAAATGATTCATTAAGGGGAATTGAATGTTGGCTACGATTTCAGGAAATCTTAAAGCCGTTTACGTAGCAGACTTGATGGGGGTAATTCTATCCTTCTTGGCACTGTATGAAAACGCATGGAGATTCAAGGAAAAAACGAAAGAGAATAGAACTTTATTGACGCTGTCACTGATTTTTTTGATTGCCTGTGTCGCAGAAGCAATCTCTTTTACAGTGGATGGTCATGCAGGCATTTTTTGTCGCATCGTTAGACTGCTGTCGAATACTTTGACATTCTTCGCAGGCCTTGTGGTAGGACCGCTGGGCGTTGCGATGATTACAACGCATATCAGAATGCCAATCAGTGAATTGCATAAAGGGATATTAAAACTCGTCGTGATATTGGGCACATTGGTTTTAATTGTCAACTTATTTGTTCCGATTGTATTTAAATTAGATGAGCAAAATGTATATTCCAGACAGGATGCTTACTGGCTATATATTGGATTTATGTATATCTTTTTAATGGATGGAATCGTATCCTATTTTGTTTGTAAACGAAGAGGCACCATCACGAAATTTTTCCCGGTTATGGAATTTCTGGTTCCATTGGCAATTGGTTTGGTGCTTCAGACATTATTTTACGGAATATCAACGATTTGGCCATGCCTTACCATTTCCATGTGCGGTGTGTTTTTCAGTTTGCAAAACGAAGCCGTATTCAATGACAAGCTAACAATGGTTTACAACCGATTTTTCCTTGACAATTTATCTGTTCGAGGATCAAATTTCAAAGATAATAAATTAACGGCATTGATGTTGGACATGAATCAATTTAAATACATCAATGATAAATTTGGTCATATGGAAGGTGACCGAGCGCTTTGTACCACCGCAAGAATCCTGCAAGAAGTGGTAGGCGACAACGGCACAGTGATTCGCTACGCCGGTGATGAGTTTGTGGTATTGATCGATGTGCAGGGCGAAGAACATGCAAAGGAATACATTGAACGAATTCGCCGGAGACTCGAAGAGTATAATCAAAGCTCCGGAAAAGGATATCGCATCTCCGCTTCCATTGGATATGGAGAATTTGATTTGTCCAAGCAATCGGTGGATGAGATTATGAATGCGGTTGATCATAAAATGTATGAGGACAAAAAAGCATATTATAGTGCAGAAGGACATAATCGAAGAGTAGATTCGTAAAAAAGACAGACAAGCTTGCTTGTCTTCTTTTTTTTATATAAAAGCACAAAGGACAAAAATTATACTTTATGAGCATGGGTAATTGAAATGGAAAGCGATAAGAGAACAAAAATGTTATAAAAATGACTAAAAATAAAACATAAATCAGCATAGATTCGTCCAAATAACGGAAGTAAACTAAATGACGTGCAAAAGAAATCGCACAGGAGGAGAGCTATAATGGAAAAATCTATGACAACAGAAAAAGTCGGTTTGAAAAAACTGATTTCCTACAGCCTCGGAGAGGTTGGATGCCAGATGAGCTGGTACATGATCAACACATATCTGACAGTATTCTATACAGATATTGTTGGTTTAACATCAACTGCAATTTCGTTCATCATGCTGGTTGCCCGTATCTGGGATGCAATCAATGATCCAATGATGGGTAACATTTGCGACAGAACTCACAGCCGTTGGGGAAAATTCCGTCCGTATTTGATGTTCGCACCGCCGTTTTTGGCAGTATTTAACATTTTAACATTTACAGTATTCCCGGTAACAGGAATCAGCAAAGTGATACTTTGTCTGGTAACTTATGTATTGACCGGTATGGCATATACCGCATGCAGCATTTCTTATCAGGCTTTGCAGAATGTAAGCGCGATTGAAACAAAGGCTCGTATGAACCTTGCAACTGCAAGAGGAATCGGTGGTTCTGTAATCGGAATCGTCCTTTCGGCAGTGGCAGCACCGGCGCTTTTATTCTTCTCAAACAGACAGGCTGACGGAAGTATGGCAGCAGTCGCTGATGCAAAAGGATATTTCATTTTCACCATAATTCTTTCCGCAGTGATGCTTCCGGTCTTTTGGCTTTGTGCAGCAGGATGTAAGGAAACACATACTGAGAGACTTCATGGCGACAGAAATGCACAGCAGGAAAAGATGGGCCTTGTAAAGAGTATTGCAGAAGTGTGCAAGAATGATCAGCTTCTTCGTGTAGTACTTGCAACCGTACTTGGAACAATCTGTGTTTCAGGACGTATGGGATTGTTGACTTATTATGTAATTTATGTAGTTGGTGATTTCAAACATATTGCAACAGTCTTTACCGTAATGACATTTGCACAGTTAGTTGGAACCATGACACTTCCGCTTGGAACAAAAGCACTTACTAAGAGAGGCTATCTGATCGCGCTTCAGACCTTGATGAATATTGGATTCCTTTGCATGTTCCTTTTCGCAAAGGGTGGAATTGTGCCGGTATTGGTATTCTCAGCAATCTGTGGATTGTGTAATGCATCTTCATCCATTTGCCCTGGACTTGTGGGAGATTCTTTGGAATATGGCGCATGGAAGCTTGGAAAGAGACAGGAAGGTGTTGCTGCTTCCCTTCTTAGCTTCGGAGTGAAATTATCAACTGCCATCAGCGGAGCAGCAGGTGTATTGCTTCTGGGCGCTGTTGGCTATGTGGCAAACGCAGAGCAGACAGCAGCCACAAAGCAAGGTATCAATATCATTGTAAATCTTGTACCGTTTATCATTGGTGTACTTTCTATTCTTCCGATGATTGGATATAAGTTAAATCCGGAAAAAGTAGCAGCAATCCGTGAAGATCTTGATAATGGAAAAACAAAAGAAAATAGTAATTTGACCATTTAGTCGTTTTGCTTTTTCAATATATGTTTAGGGGAAGAATCGCTTGTTTTTTACAAGCGATTCTTTTTTTGTTGCTAGAAACGAAAGAAAATACTAGAATAAAAATATGTTGAATCTTATGGGGATTTGGGAAAAGTCATGGAAAAAAATCAAAAGAAAACAAAGAAAAAATTTCGCGTACGCTTCTTGCTTCTGATTTTGTTGCTTTTTGCAATGGCAATCGTTTCGGTTTCGTATGTATGGACCACCGGTGTTCGTACCCGGGCAGAGGTTCAATCATTTGCAGTTGAAATGGCAAATAATACCTCATTGCGCCTTAAAGATGCGCTAAGTGTAAGAATGGATGCAATTGAAATTAATGCGTATCTGTATGGTCAAGCTTACGAAAGCGGATCCGGTCATGGGCTTGAGTTGATTGACAAATTAGAACAGACTCCGGAATTTGATGTCATCTATTTTGTGACTAGAGAAGGTAGAACCTTGTATCGAAACAGGGAATTAAATATTTCGGAAACAGATTACTTTGAAGCTGCAAAAGAAGGAAAAAGCGGATGTGTATATTCGAAGTTTTCGGAGGATACCCAGCTTTGCGATTTGGGCTTCTATGCCCCGGTTTATGCGGCAAACGGTAATTTCTGCGGTGTGCTGGTCGGTGTCATGTGGGAAGAAAGCATCGCTGCATTGCTTCAAAATGAAATTATAGGATATCCTGTCAGCAGTGCACTTCTAAATGACAATGCGATGCCGGTGGGAACTTATGAATTTGAGGTGTCGGATATTGCCGCATTTATGGAATCAAATCAGGAACTGAAATCTGCATCCTTAGATCGCGAGGAATATGTATTTGCATATGGATTCGGACGAACAAAGTCGATCGGTGTCGTTCAACCGGTTGAGGGGACAGATTGGACACTTTTTACAGCATTTCCACAGGAGGCAATGGAAGAATTTATGGCGACTCACGATCGGGTTGCGATGATTTTTCTTGCGGTTATCATCTTTATTTTCTTTGGTTTGTTTGCAGTTGTCTTATTGACGTATGTGCGTGAAAGCAGAGAAGCAGAGATGGAAAGGGTTCGCCAAGATGCACAGGCTAAGATTAATGTGGTTCTCAATGGCTTGGCGGAAGATATTGTCTGCTTAATCGATATTAATGTAAATGAAGGGACAGAAGAACAGTTTCAGATGGGACAAGCCCATCACATTATACAGTGGAATAATAATTCCGGAAATTACGAGGACGATAACAAAAAATTTGCTGAAGAGCATATTGTTGAAAAGGATCGGGAGCGATTCCTTGAAGCGACAAATCTTGACTATGTGCAGGAGTATCTTAAGACTCATTCTGCGCTATATGCGGATTTTGATGCAATTGTGGAAGGTGATTATTATCATTATCAGGCAAAACACATTCTTGATGATTCAAAGCCTGATGAACCGCATATCTATGTCAGCGTGCTGGATGTGACAGATATGGTCATCGAACGGCAGAAAAATGATACGCGTATGAATCTGATTGCGACTGCCGCAGGCGTAACCTATTCCTTCATTATGGAGGAGGATTTGACTCGCAATCAGGTGACTGTAATCAACAACGATGGAATGATTCGAAAGCAGGATCTGACTGAAGTGTCAATGGATGAAACCCTTGATAACGTGTTAAAGACCATTCCGTTTAAGGAAGAGAGAGAGGAGTTTATAGAGACCTTCAGCCGTAGCAGCCTTTATGATGCTTATGAAAGTGGCAAACGAGAAATCGTTATGCGCCTAAGACAGGCGGATCAGGAAGGTATCATTCACTGGATGGAAGTGCGCAACATTCTTGTTAAGAGTGAATTGGATGAACTATATGCGATTGCGATGGTGCGCTGCATCGATGATGATATAAAGCAAAATCTGCAATTTGAGGCTGCGAAGAATGCGGCAGAGGCGGCAAACAAGGCAAAATCCATTTTTCTTTTCAATATGTCACATGACATTCGCACGCCAATGAATGCGATATTAGGCTTTACGGATATTGCAAGGCGTAATGTAAAAGATAGTGTAAAAGTTGAAGAATACTTATCCAAGATTCAAATTGCAGAAGAGAACTTAATCGGCTTATTAGATCATATTCTCGAGATGGCTCGTATCGAAAACAACAGGATTGTAATCGAAAAGAAACCTGCTGATATTTCTGATATTGTGGATCGCTTAATGATTTTGATTGAAGCGGATGCAAAGAGAAAGAATCAGAAGATATCCGGCGAAATGAATGTTGAAAATACACTGATTTATCGGGATGTCGAGCACGAGACAGAAGTGTATATGAATATTTTGACAAACGCGGTGAAATATACAAAGCCGGGCGGAATTGTGCATTTTTCATTTACACAGGAACCGGGAGAAACAGAGGACACCTGCTATATCATCTTTAGATGTGTAGATACCGGAATCGGAATTTCCAAAGAATTCTTAGAACATGCCTTTGATAACTTTGAACGCGAGAGAACTTCCACAGATAGCGGTGTATCCGGAACCGGTCTGGGACTTGCGATTGTAAAACGACTGTTGGATTTGATGGGCGGAACCGTAGAAATATACAGTAATCCGGGATTTGGAACCACTGTACTGACTAAGATTCCGCATAAACTTGCGACCTGGAGCGAGGTGCATCCGGAACAGCCGAAGGCAGTGGAAGACCAGATGGCGTTGGACGGAAAACAAGTATTGATTGTGGAAGATAATCTTCTAAATCAAGAGATCGCAAAGGATATTTTGACAAATTTCGGAATGATTCCGGAGGTGGCCGAGAACGGACAGATGGCCTGTGATATGCTATTGGAAAAAGGCGCAGGCTACTATGATGTGGTATTGATGGACGTTCAAATGCCTGTCCTAAACGGGTATGATGCCACTGCAAAAATTCGTGCATTTGAGGACAAAAAGCTGGCGGAGATACCGATTTTGGCAATGACAGCAAATGCATTTCCTGAGGATATGCAGAATGCAAAAAAAGCAGGAATGAACGGCCATGTCGCGAAGCCGATCAACATTCCGAAACTCAAACAAACCATTCAAAAAGTACTATCTGCAAATTAACATTTTGAACACATTTCCATAGTAAACTCTAGGCAGTTAGTTAATCTCAGTCGGGATTACAATCTCCGACTGAGATTAACGCTCCGCGAGGATGCGCAGAGATTTGCATATGAAATATGTCAGCTACGCTGACGCAAATCTCGCGCCAAGTCTCGCGAGCGAGACTTGAAACATGCAGAAAGGAATGTGTAACGTGAAGATAGAAAATAAAAGAATGGCACAGGAAAAACGTGCGAAAGACCGTAAAAAGAAAGCAATGAGAAAGCAAATACGCAAGATTTGTTATCTCTGCGCAGCCTTGGTTTTATTTTGCTTTTTAACGACAATGACAGTGCATGACATCATGAAAGCACAGTCTACATCAACAGAGTCTACAGAAGCATCCACTGAAGTGGAAGGCACCGAAACAGAAGGCACCGAAGTAGAAAGCACCGAAGTAGAAAGCACCGAAACAGATAGTACTGAAACAGAAGACGACAGTACAGAATCCGATACAACAGACGAGTGATCATAAAGGGCAAGAAAGAATGGGCCTCCGGTATCTTAGTGATACCGGAGGCTGCTTTTTTATTGCGCTATGGATGCGCACTCGCGCTAAATTGCCCCAGCGTGTTTCGCTTCTATAACGAATATTTCTCCGGGTCACGAGGGCGCTATTTCTCCGCCTCGCAGGCAAAGTCCACCTTCGAAGTGTTTTGATTAGCAACAGGTCTTTGTAGTTCTTGCTTTGTGCAGGCTCCATAGACTTTGTTGGCGGATTTTGTTTTGCAACCACGCCAACATTCCCTTTTTGTCTATTTCTGCTGACCGTTCTCTTGGTCGGAAAAAGATTCGTCAGCATATTTTTCTTTTTCGCTTGTTTCTGCTGACCGTTCTCGTGCCCTGGCAAAGATAGGTCAGCAACTTTTCCTTTTTATTTTGTTTCTGCTGACCGTTCTCGCACCCTGGCAAAGAATGGTCAGCAATTTTTCTTCTCCGGGGGATCCGGGCCGATATAAATATTTTCTAGAAATTCGCATAGCTAATTTCTAGAAAATATTTGCACTCCGTGCGGGATGCGCACAAGGCGCGGGAATGTCGCAAGCGACATTCTTACCCTCCCAGAGTGGCATATACCCGTGCGATAGCGGAATTAGAGAAAAGTCTTAGCAGGTCTTTTTCTCCGCCGAAAAGCTTTGGCAGGTAAAACGGAATGGATTCCGTTTTAGCCCCGCATCAGCCATGGATGGCGATTCGGGGCGACCT
>SVFB01000050.1 GCA_015057085.1 Lachnospiraceae bacterium | reverse complement strand
TACCCCGGAGAAGAAAAATTCGGTAATAGAAGAAGCGAAACACGTTGGTGCAATTTGCGCAGCGAGACCTTGTGTGGGAAGAGGGATGTGGTGCGGTTGCGCAAAATCCGCGTCAAGAAAGTGCGGAGCGCTTTTTATGATATAGGAATTTCGGAGAAATATCCTATATCATAAAAAATCCGGTTCTATCGAACCGGATTTTCTCGTGTCATTATTTTACAAGTTCTTTAACCTTTGCAGCCTTACCTACACGATCGCGTAAGTAATATAACTTAGCACGGCGAACCTTACCACGACGGATTACTTCAACCTTCTCTACGTTTGGAGAATGAAGTGGCCAAGTCTTTTCTACACCAACACCGTTAGATAACTTGCGAACGGTAAAGGTTGTACGGTTGCTTCCACCCTGCTTCTTGATAACGGTTCCTTCGAAAACCTGAATTCTTTCACGGTTTCCTTCCTTGATCTTTCCGTAAACCTTAACGGTATCACCTACGGAAAACTCCGGAGCGTTTTCTTTTAACTGCTCAGCTTCGATGTTCTTAATAATTTCACTAGCGTTCATTTTGTGACCTCCTAATTTCTTGACGTTCTTAATGCTACTACTATTTTCGCAACAGAGGACCATCGCCTTCTTTAATTCACAACGCGCATATTATATCATGCAGCAAGCCTTTATGCAAGCACTTTTTACTGCATACTTGTGCCAAAACTCTGAAGTGCTGTTGTAATTGCAGTTGCATCAAGTACAGTACAGTTTGTAGCCATATATGTTACAACATTCTGAATGTTTGTAGATGCATTGTCATCATAACCATTCATCATTCCCATTGCAGTCAATCCTGCAATCACCTGCATTGCACAATCAGCATCTTCGCCCATTGAAACATATGATTCCAAATCAGTTGCAAGTGTATCTGTATCTGAATATCCATCAAGGATATAGAATAAATCCATCTTAATGGTATAAGAAGACAACTTCCATTCTTCACCGGTCAATGTGGTATATGGAATTTCAACATCATCAGTTCCAACAAGGTTTAAGAATTCTTCTTCAGTATATGTGGTTCCAAAAATCTGTGTCATCATGGAATCAGCATTTAAATCAGTAGACTCATTTGCTTCAGTACCACCAAAATCAGCAGTGGTATCTTCTTCCTGTGTCTCTACTACAGCAGTACCGGAATCTGAAGCAGCAGAAATAACATCCTCCGGAACTTCAAGTGTGCCTTCGCCATAGTCTAATGTTACCTTTACCTTAAATGCAGTAATATCAACTGTGATAAGGCTCTGTACCATCGTTTCGATATCATTTAACGCAGTGTCATCGATTTCGATTGATGCTTCTGCCAAATAATAATTGTCTTTGTTAAACTTTGCATTGAAAACAATCTGTCCCTTTAAGTCAGCAAATGCACTGGTATCAAAGTCAAACATAGATGCATAAGAAGATAATTCATCAACATCTGCAAGGTCAGAAAGGTTATACTTGTAAGTTAATACAAAATAATCTCCGTCCTTTTCAAGTGTTGCATCCTTGTTGTCCTTGTCATCGATTTCCTTCTGTAACTCTTCAATATAACTTTCAATATCATCCAAACCGAACTGAGATGCCAAATCCTCTGCCTGATCCTCTACAGACTCTGTCGATACGGACCAGCTTTCTGTAGTATCATCATAAGTATAGGACTTGTCACCATCTGTCCACATCTCAACATCTAAATTCTGAGTAAAGATAGATCCAAGTTCAAGATCAACTGTTCCTTCCTCATGTGAAACCTTTCCTGCCTGAGTTGCTGTAACATCAGCATTGACAGAAAGGCTGTCTCCGGAAGCAATTCCGTAAGAAGCAAACTCATCACTCTTAACATCAAGTCCAATATCTGCAGTTACCTTAGCTGTGACTTTCTTGTCGCCTGAGTCCTCTAAAAGACTCTTGTTTGCATCATAGATTTCCTTTACAGTTGGAACTTTTGCAGAACCACCGCATCCTGTTGTCAAAACAGAAGCCCCCATGGTTGCAATCAATAATGCACTCACTACTCTTTTCTTCATCAAATAAATCCTCCTTTTATTTGTGTAGCCAAAATGAATATTCCTTTGCTACATACATGCCAAGTTTTTCTTGCATGTTGATTGAAATCTGATTGGTATGGAAAATATATCCATACGGAATCTCGCCGTTTTCAATCATTTTATTATATAGATAGGTCTCCAACGCAAAACCAATATGCTTGCGTCGAAAGGCCGGATCTACCTCCAACATTCCGATACTGCCGTCCACATGCATTCCCATAATGCCGGCAGGTGCTCCATGAAAACGCGCCAGATACATCGGGTCGTTCTCAATGCGATGCTTCATATACTCCGGATCATCAAACTGCAATTTGTATAATCCGAGGGCATAATCCAAATCGGACAAGGTCAGCGGCTCTATGCTGATACCTGTTGGGCCTTCTTTTCCGTCTTCCGCATACAGACCTCGAATCGGAAGCTTTTCTCTGCGTGTTAGCGCACAGGTATGATTCTGGTATTCCATGTGAAGGCCAAGTTCCTTCTCAATTTCTGAAACACAACCTTCATTATGTTCCATCAACAAAATTATTTTGTCAAGAGACTCCGGTCCTAGTTTATCCAAAAAATGCGGCCGATAAGTTTCTTGCTCCGTCGCTTCATATGTGGTATGAAAGTAAGTTCCCGATTGATTTTCCATCAAAAGGCATTCCGTTTCATCCATATATATCAAAGTCGCTCTGCCGCGATTGATTGCCTCAATCATGTCCATATGATGAATTTTGCGAACCGATAAACGCTTCTTTGCCAGCTGTAAAAGCTGATATTTTTCATATAAATCCGGTCGGCGCTCTTTCGTTCTTTTCTCGGCTTCGGTCAATCGCCATTCGCGAATCTTTTTGGAATTGCCGGAAAGCAAAACTTCCGGCACGCGCTTTCCATGCCACTCTTCCGGGCGTGAATACTGTGGATATTCCAATAATTCTCCGTGGAAGCTTTCTGTTTCAGCTGATGTTTCATTATGAAGCACCCCCGGAACCAGGCGCGCAACAGCATCTACAATAACCATGGACGCCAATTCTCCGCCTGTCAGAACATAATCCCCGATGGAGACATAATCTGTGACACATTCCTCGAGCACACGCTCATCAATGCCTTCATAATGTCCGCAAAGCAATACCAGTTGCTCTTCCTTTGCGAATTCCTCTGCCATCTTCTGACAAAACGGACGCCCTTGCGGAGTCACATATACCACTCGAGGTTTCTTTTGGCTTTCCGATGTCACAGAAGAAAGTGCCTGATATACAGGTTCCGCCTGCATCAACATGCCCGCTCCACCACCATATGTATAATCATCTACTCTTTTATGTTTGTCCGCAGAAAAATCACGAATATTAACAGCACCTACTTCAAGAAGTCCGTTATCCATGCCTCGTTTAATGATACTGTCATTTAATCCGGACATCACCATATCCGGAAACAAAGTTAGTATTGTAAATTTCATAATGTCTCCCAAGTACCAAGATAATAGGAAATCCGAAGGAATTTCCTATTATATAAAAAGGGCCCTGTCCTATTCAGACACAGCCCTGTCATTGCTATTGAACGATCTCAACAACAACCTTTTTGTCTTCTCTGGTGGAAGCTGCTTTAACAACTGAACGAATCGCTTTTGCAATACGTCCCTGTTTTCCGATTACTTTTCCCATGTCAGACGGTGCGACACGTAATTCCAAAACGATAGTTCTTCCATTCTCAGTCTCTGTAACAGTGACTTCATCAGGGTTGTCTACGAGCGCTTTAGCAATTACCTCAACTAATTCCTTCATGATAATCACCTCGTGTTGTATAGAACTATTTTTCGATTCCAGCTGCCTTGAAGATTCTTGCTACAGTTTCTGTAGGCTGAGCTCCGTTTGAAAGCCACTTCTTTGCAAGTTCTTCATTTACATGATATTCAGATGGATCCTTAGTTGGATCGTAAGTTCCGATTTCCTCGATGCAACGTCCGTCACGTGGTGCGCGTGCGTCTGCAACTACGATTCTATAGAAAGGTGCCTTCTTCTGTCCCATTCTTCTTAATCTGATTTTTACTGCCATTTTAGTTTCCTCCTAAAAAATTGTTTTTATTGTTTATAAATTTTGTTTATTAAAAAGGAAGTCCTTTGAACAATCCTCTTTTACCTTTTTTGCCAAGTCCGCCCATTTGTTTCATCATCTTCTTCATCTGTTCGAACTGCTTAATCAGTCGATTGACATCAGCCACATCAACTCCCGCACCCTTTGCGATGCGAATCTTTCTGCTTGGGTTGAGCAAGTTTGGATTTCGGCGCTCCTTCGGTGTCATAGAATAAATAATCGCCTCTGTACGAGCCATCTGCTTTTCTGCAGCATCTGTATCAATATCCGGCATCTTGCCTTTGCTCATGCCGCCCATTCCACCCATCATGCCTGGCATCATGCCCATGATGCTGGATAAGCCGCCCATTTTCTTCATCTGACTCATGGAATCTAAATACATTTCAAAGTCAAATTCATTTTTGCGCATCTTCTGCTCAAGCTCACGCGCTTTTTCTTCGTCGATGTTCTCCTGGGCTTTTTCAATCAAGGAGAGCACATCGCCCATACCAAGAATTCTCGATGCCATGCGGTCCGGATAAAACTGTTCCAGATCGGACAACTTTTCTCCCATACCTGCATATAGAATCGGTTTACCGGTTACAGCGCGAATGGATAATGCCGCACCGCCTCTGGTGTCGCCGTCGAGCTTGGTTAAAATCACACCGTCGATGCCGATTTTCTCATCGAAGGTGGTGGAAACATTTACCGCATCCTGTCCTGTCATGGCATCAACCACGAGGATGGTTTGGAATACATCACATGTTTCTTTTATTTCCATCAACTCCGCCATCATATCTTCATCAATATGAAGTCGACCGGCGGTATCAATGATCAATACATTGCAATCCGTGCGCTTTGCTTCCTCAATTGCTGCTTTTGCAATTGTAGAAGGCTTCTGCTGATTGCCCATTTCGAATACCGGAACGCCCTGCTTTTCCCCGTTGATTTTCAACTGGTCAATAGCCGCAGGTCTGTAGATATCGCAGGCAGCAAGCAAAGTTTTCTTACCTTTTGCTTTAAACTTTCCGGCCAACTTTGCTGTGGTCGTGGTCTTACCTGCACCTTGAAGTCCGACCATCATAATCACGGTCAGCTCTTTACCCGGACGAAATGCAATTTCCACTGTGTCGGAACCCATGAGGGAAACCATTTCCTCATTTACAATCTTGATAACCATCTGACCCGGATTTAATCCGTTCATCACATCCTGGCCGATTGCACGTTCCTCAACTGATTTTACAAATTGCTTTACGACTTTAAAGTTTACATCTGCTTCTAAAAGCGCCATCTTGACTTCTTTTAAGGCAGCCTTAACATCAGCTTCGCTGAGTCGACCCTTGCCGCGCAGATTTCGAAAGACGTTCTGCAATTTTTCAGATAAACTGTCAAATGCCATATTATTACCTTTATAATTGTTCCAAAATCTTAGCCGATAACTGTTCTACCCGTTTGATGGTATTCTTTTGAGATTCGGACATTGCTTCGTCCGCTGCCAAAAGTTCCAGTTCCTCGTGCATGGTTTCCACTTCTTCTTTGATTGATAAAAACTTTTCAACCAAATGAAGCTTTTCTTCGTATCCGGATAATTTTTTATCCAGACGCTTAATCATATCGGACACGCCCTGGCGGGAAATGCCTTCTTCCTCCGCGATTTCGGAAAGTGATAAATCATTATAGACAACATCCTCGTATATTTTACGCTGATGCTCATTTAAAATTTCACCGTAAAAATCGTATAAATACGCTTGTTGAATCTTTTTATCCATAATTACACCTTAAGCATACTAACATATGGATATTAGGCTGTCAAGTATTTTTTCTTGACACCATTTTTAAGCATTTACCACCGCATTCTTGATTTCATTCGCATATTGCTTGCAGAGGGCATCATCTTCGCATTCCACCATGACACGAACCAAAGGCTCTGTGCCGCTCTTTCTGAGCACAACACGACCTGTATCGCCCATCTTCTCCTCGCAATCACGCACACAGTCTTTTACAGATTGTGCTTCTAGTGCTGCATCCGGATCAGCAACTGTAACATTAATCAAAACCTGAGGATACAATGATACATCATTTACGAGTGCAGAAAGCGGACATTTTCTCTGAATCAAAATGCTCATCACCTGAAGTGCGGTCAATACACCATCACCTGTAGTCGCATATTTGCTGATAATCACATGTCCGGACTGTTCACCGCCGATATTGTATCCGTGTGCATTCATTTCTTCTGAGACATATTTATCTCCAACCTTTGTCTGCACATTCTTGATTCCCTGTCTTTCAAGTGCCTTGGTAATTCCAAGATTTGACATGATTGTAGTTACAACCGTATTATCCTTTAATGCATTTTGTTGCTTTAAAAAACATCCTAAAATGTAAATAATCATATCGCCATCTACCAGATTTCCATTTTCGTCTACAGCAAGGCAGCGGTCTGCATCACCGTCAAATGAGAATCCTACATCAAGGCGGTTCTGACGAACATATTTCTGAAGTTCTTCAATATGAGTGGAACCGCAATTTCTGTTAATATTAAAACCATCCGGCTGATTATTGATGACAAAAGTATCAGCTCCAAGCATATCAAATACACTCTTTGCGATCATAAAGGAGGCACCATTTGCGCAATCCAGTCCCACCTTATATCCACGCATGGATTCGTTGATTGTGGTAGTCAGATAATTCATATAATGATTTCTGCCTTGCATATAATCTTGTGCGCGTCCCACAGCCTCATTTTCGGCCAATTCAACAGTTGTGATGCCGTCGATATAGTCCTCGCATTGCATTAATACTTCCTCGGACATCTTCATTCCGTCACCGTCAATAATCTTAATTCCATTATCATAAAACGGATTATGACTTGCAGTAATCATAATACCGAAATCATATTTCTCGGTTCTTGTAATATAAGAAACACTCGGGGTTGTAGTAACATGAAGCAAATCCACGTCACATCCTGTGGATGTCAAACCTGCGACAAGGGCATATTCAAACATATAACCGGAACGTCTTGTGTCCTTTCCGATTACGCATCTTGCATTTTCGCTTTTTTTAGAATAATAATATCCTAAAAATTTGCCGATCTTGATTGCATGATCGACGGTTAATACTTCATTTACTTTTCCTCTGAATCCATCAGTTCCAAAATATTTCATCTCTTCATACCCTTTCAACAAGATATTCTCTCAATCCAACAAACCGGCAAGTACATGCACCCTCATCTGCTTTGCTTCCATATCCACATTTAAAATGCATTCGTGAATTGCAGGAAGAAGGATTTCTTTTCCGTCCGTTGTTTCAACCACATAAACGTCATTTGCGCCGGTTTGCATCACATCTGTGATTTCTCCTAATGTTTCATCCTCATCCGAAATCACGGTTAATCCAATCAAGTCGGCAACATAATATTCGTCCTCTTCCAACGGAATGGCATGCTCACGCGTTACATACAAATCAGCTTTTCGATATTTCTCCACATCATTGATGTTATCAATCCCCTTAAATTTTAAGATGACTTGATTTTTAAAGAAACGCGCCTGTGCAATCTCCAATTTGCGTTTTTCTTTTCCGTTGTCCAAAAGCACTTTTTTGATTTTCTTAAAGCGCATTGGATCATCTGTGGTAGGAAAAACTTTCACTTCTCCTCTCACGCCATGAGTTGTCGTAATTACGCCGACGCGAAACAAATCGTTCATGAAAACTCCTTTTTGATTCATTGATTATGATTTTAGATGGATGTACGTACCAACTTTGGCTTATAGCCTTTTTTCTCTAAAGCTGACAAAATCTGTTCCTTGTGCTCTGTTCCAAAGCTTTCGAGAGTAATGCGAAGCTCCACTGCAGCACTTCTGTTTGTCGTAACAAACTGATTGTGCTCAAGTTTGATGACATTGCCCTGCTCTTTTGCCAAAATATCCGATACCTTTGCAAGTTCGCCCGGCTTATCCGGAAGCAAAACAGATACGGTAAAGATTCGATCACGGAAAATCAGTCCCTGCTGAACCACAGAGCTCATTGTAATCACATCCATATTTCCGCCGCTCAAAATAGAAACAATGCGTTTATCTTTCACATTCAAATGCTTCAATGCTGCTACAGTTAAAAGGCCTGAATTTTCGACAATCATCTTATGATTTTCAACCATATCAAGGAATGCTGTGATCAATTCATCATCTTCAACGGTGATAATCTCGTCTAAATTCTTGCGAATATATGGGAAGATTTTCTCTCCCGGAGTCTTTACTGCGGTACCATCCGCAATGGTATTCACGCTTGGTAAAGTCGTTACTTTATCGTTTTTAAATGAAGCACTCATGCAAGCAGCGCCTGCAGGCTCCACACCGATTACTTTGATCTTTGGATTCAGCAACTTCGCCAAGGTTGAAACACCGGTGGCCAATCCGCCGCCGCCGATTGGGACTAAAATATATTCCACCAACGGAAGTTCTTTAAAGATTTCCATTGCGATGGTTCCCTGTCCGGTTGCAACAGCAGGATCATCAAATGGATGAATGAAAGTATAGCCTTCTTTTTCTGCCAATTCCAAAGCATAAGCGCATGCTTCATCATATACATCGCCATATAATACAACCTCGGCACCGTAGCTCTTTGTACGATTTACCTTGATAAGCGGTGTGGTAGTTGGCATAACAATGACAGCCTTGCAGCCGTAGCACTTTGCAGCATATGCAACACCCTGTGCATGGTTTCCGGCTGAAGCGGTAATGAGTCCCTTTTCTCTCTCTTCGTCTGTCAGTGTGCTGATTTTATAATATGCGCCGCGCACCTTGTAGGCTCCGGTAAACTGCATATTTTCAGGCTTTAAATATACTTTATTACCTGTCTGCTCACTGAGGAAATCACTGTACACAAGCTTTGTCTCGAGGGTCACCTCTTTGACTTTCTCGCTTGCCTCTTCAAACTTGTCTAATGTTAACATTTCTACACCTTCTTTAAACCTGATTTGTTTCTTGTTACTATGAAAACCATGCTCTATGAAAACAATGCTTCCACAAAGGCATCGGAATCAAACTTCTCTAAATCATCAATGGTCTCGCCCACTCCGATATATTTCACCGGAACAGATAACTCGGATTGAATCGCAACGGCAATTCCGCCCTTGGCGGTTCCGTCCATCTTTGTCAACACAATTCCTGTAATATTGGTCACGTCCGAAAATTCCTTCGCCTGTACAAGCGCGTTCTGACCGGTTGTGGCATCCAGCACAACCAAAGTTTCGCGATAGGCATCCGGATATTCGTTTTCCAAAATCTTATTGATTTTTCCAAGTTCGTTCATCAAATTCTTTTTGTTATGTAAACGACCTGCCGTATCAACCAATAAAACATCTGCATTTCTCGCTTTTGCAGCTGCAGTTGCATCAAATACAACAGAACCCGGATCTGCCCCCTCGGTTCCGCCAATCATCTGCACGCCGCTTCTGTTGGCCCATTCTTTTAACTGTTCGCCGGCTGCAGCACGGAATGTATCCGCCCCGGCAAGAATCACCTTCTTGCCTTCAGCTGACAATTTTCCGGCTAACTTTCCTACGGTTGTAGTTTTGCCAACCCCGTTGACACCCACTACCAAAACAACCGACTTTTCACTTTCAAATCGATATGCAGCTTCTTCCACATGCATCTGATCTTTGATACTATCAATCAAAAGCTGCTTGCATTCTGCCGGCTCCTTGATATGCTGCTCTTTCACTTTTTCGCGAAGAGAATCCAAAATACTCTCAGTTGCACGCACACCAAGATCTCCCATAATCAGGATTTCTTCCAGTTCTTCATAAAAATCGTCATCAATTTTTGAAAAGCCGCTGAAGATACTATCCAATCCGGAAACAATATTATCTCTTGTTTTGGTCAATCCTTTGACCAATCTTGCAAAGAAGCCCTCTTTCTTCGGCTGCTCTGTCTGTTCAAGTTCATTCAAATCGCTCATATGCTCTCCAATTGCTTTCTTACTTATCCAAATCACTCTCGATTAAATTAACGGATACCAATGTTGATACACCCTTCTCCTGCATGGTAATACCATAGAGTCGGTCTGCCGCATTCATGGTTCCGCGTCTATGAGTGATAACAATAAACTGAGTATCCTTTGTCAGCTTCTGTAAATAACTAGAGAAGCGGACGACGTTAGAATCATCCAATGCAGCCTCAATCTCGTCCAGGAGACAAAACGGTGATGGCTTTAATGCCTGAATCGCAAACAATAGTGCAATCGCAGTCAGAGCCTTTTCTCCACCGGATAATTGCATCATATTTTGAAGTTTCTTTCCCGGCGGCTGCGCCACAACCTTAATTCCAGCTTCAAGAATATCCTCATCTTCCTGCAATTCCAAAGTTCCATGTCCGCCACCGAATAAGTGCTTAAAGGTCTTATCAAATTCCTTTTGAATATCCGCGAACTTTTCGGAGAACTGCTTGCGCATTCCTTCATCAAGTTCCTCGATGATTTCCACAAGACGCTCTTCTGCAATCACAAGATCATCATGCTGCTTCTTTAAGAATTCGTAGCGCTCTGAAACCTCTTTATATTCTTCGATTGCATTGACATTGACATCACCTAATGCACGAATATCGTCCTTGATGCCGGAGATCAACTTCTTCAATGCTGACAAATCATTGTATTCTTCATTGCGTAATGCTTCAGCTGCATGAGGTGTTAACTCATACGCTTCCCAAATATAATTGGTCTGATAATCCAAAGCTTCACGCAATTTTTCCTGTTGTGTTGACAAACGCACAATTTCTTTTTCCAAATCAGTCTCGCGTTTGCTGATATCTTCCTGCTTTTGGAAGAAACCACGATAGGTATTGGATTTTTCTTCTTTTTCTGCACGGGCTTTCTTTAAGCTTTCGCTCAAAGTCGTATATGTCTCATCCCCTGCCAAAATGGTCTTTTGGATTTCTTCGATTTCGAAGCGCTTCTTTTCCACTTCCCCTTTGGCAGTTTTGGCATTTTCGATCAAGGCTTCTTTTTCACCATTAAACTTCTCGATTTCACGGTCGATACGTTCCATGTTTTCCTGCACGAAGCCTGCGCGCTGAATTACATTTGCCTCTTCCAATGAAATCGCAGAAACCTCCGCAACAGCCTTTTCTTCTAAACCGCTTTGTTCTTTGATGATTTCATCAAACTTTTCTTTTTCTTCGGCGATTTCCACTTCTCGCTTCTTTGCGAAATTCTCTTCATCCTCGATTTTTTGCTTTTCTGCTGTAATTTCGCGGATATTTCCATCTAATTCGGAACCTTCACTGCGCAAGTTTTCATAAACTTTATCGCTTTCTTCTTTCCGGCTCTTTGCCTGTTCCAAATTCAATTTAGCTGTGTTCTCGTCGATATAGAGTTTTTGTAATGCGATTCGCACCTCATTTAACTCTTCTTCTCCAAGTGCACTGGCCATATCGATTTCATCTTTGCGATGATTTAATTCCGTCGCCTTTTTATCCAAATCCTTTAAACGCTTCTCTAATTCTTCTATTTCACGCTTTCTTCCCAATAGATTTGAATTATTCTTAAAAGCACCACCAGTCAAAGAACCGCCAGGGCTTAAATACTCACCTTCGAGTGTAACCATATGCTGGCTGTAATGATTCTTCTTTGCCAATGCAAGTGCATGATCGACAGAATCCAAAACCAACACACGTCCCAACAGATAAGCAGCTACTTCCTTATATTTTTCATCGCAATGCACCAATTCGCTGGCAATTCCTAAGACGCCCTGCTCCTTGAGAGAATCGCGGTTCTTATCGTTGTGACTGGCGCGAACGGAAGTCAAAGGCAAGAATGTGGCTCTACCGAGACGATTCTCTTTCAAGAAACGAATCATGGATTTCGCACATGCTTCATCCTCTGTTACGATATTTTGGATATTACCGCCAAGTGCAGTTTCAATTGCAGTCTCGTACTTCTTGTCGGTTGAAATCAAATCCGATACAACGCCCAACACACCAGGATTTTTTTCCTTTTGTTCCATTACACGGCGCGTACTATTTCCATATCCTTCATAGCGCTCTGCAATATTGCGCAGCGATTCCAGGCGGCTTTCCACCTTATTGTGCTCTGTGCGAACAAGTTCTAATTCCTTTGTGTTTTCCAGTGCTTTTTGCTTCCACTCATGGTTCTTTTCCACAAGAGCTGCTTCTTCATCTTTTTTCTGCTTTAAGCTCTCCGAAATCTCCTCAAAAGCCTTTTGTGCTTCCGCGAAAAATGCTTCCTGTTCTGCTTCGCGACTCTTTCGTGAAAGAAGTCTCTGATTTAATTCAGCCTTTCGAATGTTGGTCTGCTCAAGCATCGTATCCATCTTCTGCTGACGTGCTTTGATGGAAGCCTTATTGTTCAACAAACGAATCATCTCTGCCTGTCCGCTTTCGATTCCGCTGTTGCAGCGCGCAATTTCTTCCTGAATTGCTGCAAGACGATCAGAAGCTTCCAGCTTACGGGCAGATATTTCTTTTAATTTTTCATCAAAAGCGTTTTTCTTCTCTTCGTATTCCTTGCGGGATTCCAAACGTTCATTTTTTTCAGCCTCAATCGCGCTTAAGCGGCTGTTTAAATGTTCATCTGTCATCTCGGCAGTATGAATCTGCTCGCGCAAAAGGCTGATTTGGCTTTCCAATTTTTCTTTTGTCACAGAAGAATGATTAATCTGTTCCTGCACATTGTTAATATTATCTTCCAATGTTGCAATTTCTTCCTGCAACTTTTCATATTCGCCGCGGATCTGTTCATGCTGCTGTTTCACATCATTTAATTCCTTATCCGCAATCGCATAATTCTCATCCGTCTGCGCTGTCTGGCCCTTGATTCGCTCAGATTCCAATAAGAACATATTAATATCATAAGTTTTTAATTCTTCGCGCTTTTTCAAATAAGTCTTTGCCTTTTCTGATTGGCGCTCCAAAGGACCGACCTGACGTTCCAGCTCGGCTAAGATATCATTGACACGCACAAGATTCTCTCGTTCGGTTTCGAGATTTTTCTGTGTGGAAATCTTTCTCTGTTTAAATTTCACGATACCGGCAGCTTCGTCAAACAATTCTCGACGTTCCTCCGGCTTATTACTCAAAATACGATCAATCTGACCCTGTCCAATGATAGAATATCCTTCTTTACCGATACCTGTATCATAAAAAAGTTCCTTCACTTCTTTTAAGCGGCAAACGTTTCCATTGATCAGATATTCGCTTTCACCTGATCGGTAAACACGTCTGGCAATGGTAACCTCTTCATAATCCAGTGCCAACTGATGATCTGAATTGTCCAATGTAATCGATACATATGCATAGCTTTGCGGATTTCGGTTCTCTGTTCCTGCAAAAATAACATCCTGCATAGATGCGCCACGCAACTGCTTTGGGCTTTGCTCACCCAAAACCCAACGCACGGCATCTGCGACATTACTTTTACCGGATCCGTTCGGACCGACAATTCCCGTAATTCCGTTATGAAAATCGAATACAATTTTATTTGCAAAGGATTTAAATCCATGCACTTCCAGGCATTTTAAATACATTCAGTTACTCCCTTTGTTCTGATTTTAGTATAAGAAGTGCTGCATATGCAGCCTCCTGTTCCGCACCTTTTTTCGTGTGGCCCTCCCCATTCGAAATCAATTCACCATCGATTAAGGCAGCAACTTTAAAGTGCTTATCGTGATCCGGTCCGCTCTCTCCCACCAATTCGTAAGAAAGAACTTTATGCATTCCCTGCACAACCTCCTGCAGGATGGTTTTGCTATCATAAAAGAGTTTTTTATGCTCAATGTCAGTTAAAATGTATTTTAACACAAATTCTTTTGCATTAGCAAAACCACCATCCAAATAGATGGCACCGATGACCGCTTCAAGCGCATCCGACAAAACAGACTTTCGCAATCTTCCTCCGGTCTGATTCTCGCCCTTTCCAAGATATAAATATTCGCCGAGATTCATTTCTTTTGTACATAAGGCTAAAGTCGGCTCACATACCAGGCTTGCGCGCAATCTGGTTAATTCTCCTTCCGGAAGATTTGGATAATTCAAATATAAAAACTCACTTGAAACAAGCTCTAATACCGCATCTCCTAAGAATTCCAGGCGTTCATTGTCCATCCCTTTTTTCATGTGCTTTTCGTTTGCATAGGAACTATGCGTCAAGGCCTGGCGCAGCAATCCCACATTCGAAAAGGTATATCCGATTGTCTCCTGTAACTGTGCTTCTTTCATACAATTCCTTTCCTTTGATTCCTTAACATCTAAAACGCACAAAAGACCCTCGCAGCAATCTGCCACGAGAGTCCGTAAATGCAATTTGCTTTTGTCAGATTAATTCTTCGCATCAACTGCAGTCTTGATGGCTTCAACAGCATCCCCGACAGTGGAAATCTTCTCTGCTTCTTCGTTTGGAATTTCGATACCGAATTCCTCTTCAATTCCCATGATAATCTGGAATACGTCTAAAGAGTCAGCTCCAAGATCATCTGTGAAAGTAGTGTCGGTTGTAATTTCATTCTCGTCAGTGTTCATTGTATCCGCAATGATTTTCTTTAATTTTTCTAATTCCATAATTTGACCTCTCTTAATCTTTACAATTTGTATTATTCTTCTGTTGAAGATTCAACAGCAAGTTGCTCTTTGATTTTTTCATTGATGCGATTTTCAGAGAATGAAATGCACTGGAAAATTGCATTCTTGATCTCTGTATTCTTTGAATTGCCATGGGTCTTAACCACAAGCCCATTCAATCCCAAAAGCGGTGCACCGCCATAGGTTGATGCATCAAATGATTTGATTGTTTTCTTTAAAGCAGGCAATGCAAGCGCTGCACCAATCTTTGACTTTAAGGTACTCATCAAGCCACCTTTAATCACAGAAATCAAAGTCTGGCTTAAACCTTCATATAATTTCAAAATCACATTTCCTGTAAAAGCCTCACAGACAATCACATCTGCGCCACCATGCGGAATCTCACGTGATTCAATACTTCCTACAAAATTAATGGTATCGCATTCCTTTAACATCGGATAGGTTTCTTTTACAAGGTTGTTTCCCTTTTCCTCTTCCGTTCCAATATTTACAATTGCGACACGTGGATTCTTGATTCCAACGATGTGTTCCATATAAATAGATCCCATCTTTGCAAATGTCACAAGATGCTCCGGTCTCGCATCCACATTGGCTCCGCAGTCAATTAAAAGTGATACACCATTCTCTGTTGGAATTAACGGTGCCAAAGGTGGTCTCTTAACACCTTTAATACGTCCTACAATGGTCTGGCCACCAACTAAAATAGCTCCGGAACTTCCTGCTGAAATAAAGGCATCTGCCTGACGATCACGTACCATTTTCATTCCCACTACCATAGAGGAATCCTTTTTGGTGCGAATTGCATTCACAGGATGCTCAGCCATTTCTATGATTTCAGTCGCATTCACTATTTCGATCTGCTCTGAAGGATATTCATATTTTGAAAGTTCTGCTTGAATCACATCTTCCTGACCCACAAGAACCACTTTAATATCGTTGCGAAGTTTTACCGCATCAACGGCTCCTTGCACAGGTGCTGCAGGTGCGTTATCTCCGCCCATTGCATCTATACAAACTCTGATTGCTTCTGGCATTATCATACCTCCCTTTACACATCTACAAGAAAATATACTATAAATGTGGCTATAAATCAAATCCTATTTCAATTCATAATCAATCTTGAATTTTCCATTTTCAACAGCTATTTTTGCATAGGCGCCACTCATCATAGGAATTTGCGGCGGAAGATGTCCGATATCCAAATCCATAATGATTGGAACATCAAATTCTGCCAGCGCTCCTGTCACCGCAAGATACTGATCCATTCCCATCATTTCTTGTCCGTAGCATGCCGGTCTTCCAATCAAAAAAGCCTTTACATGCTCAAACCATCCGGCTTCCTTCATGCTCCAAAGGCACCTGCGAATCGACATCACATTGAGATCACAAGACTCTAAAAACCAAATGATTCCATCATCCTTATAGCGCTCGGCAAACTGTTTCACCTGATCAAAACGTGTTCCCTGCAAATTTGCAAGACAGTCCATACAACCGCCTACCAGACGTCCTTCCACAGGGCTCTGATATTGATAAGTTTTTGGCACGGAGGCTTCTGTCAAATGATAGGTTGCAAGTGGATGATTCTCATCCTTAATCTGATTAATTTCCCACATATCATAACTTTCAAATGAAAATTTTTCACCTTTTAAGACTGCAAAAGCATTTTCCATTGCAGGATGCAGCGGCTCCTGCCCGAATTCCGATGCACACGGACCATACAAGGCTGCGGTATCCATCAAGGTCGTTGACAAAAAAGTAAAATTTGTATTGTCAGAGTATCCCAAATACCATTTCGCCTCTTGCATTTTTAGTTTCTCGAAATCCATAAAACTTAGGATTTCACACATAAGTTCTCCGCCACCGCAGGAAATCAAGATATCGCTGTTTGTATCCGCATATGCTTCCATTAATTCCTTTGCGCAAAGTTCCGGGGTATTGCTGATTCCGATTCCGCAATCAGCATAAACATTCGGTCCCAGATGAGTTTGATAACCCCAACTCTTAAATCTCTTTAGGGCATTTTGAAATAGCGTATGATATGGTTCCATAACACAGCCAAAGGAAGGTGCCACAAAACCGATTGTTCCATTTTCTTTCAAAAACTTAGGATATTTCATTTTAGTCTCCTTAAAAAAGCATGTTGCTTGCAACATGCTCGCGCCGAGCGCGGTTGCTGAAGGCAACATATTCCTATTGCGCGAGTGCGCATCCATAGCGGAGCGCTTTTCATGATATAGGAATTTCGGAGAAATTCCCTATATCATGAAAAAAGAGTGTCATAGACACTCTTTTAAGGTTCTTATATTGTACCTAATTTCGCACGATATTTCAATTTGTGCTTTGAATAAGCATAATAAGATTGCATATTGCGCACGAATGAAAAATCCTTTCTGTAATGGAAGGAAGTGCTGTAATCAATCTTTTGACGATTGCACCAATTGTAGATATCCGTGATTCCCAATTTCTTCACGTTGCGAATATTGCGCATAAAAATATCAATTTTTGATATTTCTTCCTGATTGTTCACATATAAGTGAAAAATCGTATTTGGACATTCGATTACGATTTGTCCGCCTCTTTTTGTTCGTTCCATATTTCTACTCCTAATTCAACTCTCAATCATAGCCGTGATACTATAGTACTACAACGAATCGAGAAAAGAAAGAGTTTTTGCGCATTTTTGCTATCTTGTATCGAACATACTTTTGCGCAACAAAATATAGTAGCAAACTATTTTGCAAATTGGCTGTGATACAAATGATAATAAAATCCCTGCGCTTGAATTAACGAATCATGATTGCCTTGCTCGATGACTTTCCCATCTTTCATAACCAAAATCAAATCGGCATCCATAATGGTAGAAAGCCGGTGCGCTACGATAAAGCTTGTGCGTCCCTTCATCATTATGGCAAAGGCTTTTTGGATTTTAATTTCAGTTCTTGTATCGATGGATGATGTGGCCTCATCGAGAATCAGCATCGGCGGCAAACAAAGCATCACCCTTGTGATACAAAGAAGCTGCTTTTGTCCCTGAGAAAGATTGCCTCCGTCCTCTCCGATTTGCGTATCGTATCCATTCGGAAGTCGCTTAATAAAACTATGTGCATGAGAAGCTTTTGCAGCTGCGAGGATTTCTTCCTCTGTTGCCTGAGGCTTTCCCATCACGATATTTTCGCGAATGGTTCCTTTGCGAAGCCAGGTATCCTGCAGTACCATACCGAAATTGGTGCGCAAACTATGCTTTTTGATCTTTCTTGTAGGCCTCTCATCAATGAAAAAATCGCCTTCATTAGTTTCATAATAGCGCATCAGCAAATTGATTAAGGTTGTCTTGCCGCAGCCGGTAGGTCCTACAATTGCCACACGTTGTCCGGGCTTTACATCCAAATCAAAATCCTCGATTAGATGTTGATCCGGTACATAGGAAAAGGAAACATGTTCTGCTTTTACATGACCTTTCACATCCGTTAATTCTGCCATATCTTCCGTTTCTGCCGGCTCCGGCTCTGCTTCAATCAATTCAAAGATTCTACCTGCGCAAGCCAAAGCATTCTGCATTTCGGTGACAACTCCGGATATTTCATTGAAGGGCTTCGTATACTGATTTGCATAGCTTAAGAAAGCTTGAAGCTGACCAACCGTAATTCCGCCACCGATTGCCAGCATCGCGCCACTGACGCCCACACCTGCATAAACCAAACTATTGACGAATCGCGTACATGGATTCACCAGACTCGAAAAGAAGGTGGCACGCAATGAGCACTTTTGCAAATCCTTATTAATGGCATCAAATTTGTCGCAGACTTTTTGTTCCTGTCCAAAGGCCACAACGACTTTTTGATTTGAAATGGTTTCTTGAATCAATGCTGTCTGCTTTCCTCTTGTCTCGGATTGCAATCGAAACATCGAAAAGGTTCTCTTGGCAATAAACGATGCCACAAACATGGACACCGGTGTAACCAATACCACCACAAGCGTCACTCGTACATCTATCGAAATCATAAAGAGTAAGGTTCCGAGAATCGTCGTAACACCGGTAAACAACTGTGTCACACCCATTAAAAGTCCATCTGCAAAGGTATCCACATCCGCAATCATTCGACTAACCACATCGCCGTGAGCGCTCTTGTCAATATAGGACAAAGGCAATCTGTGCAGATTTGTAAAAGCATCTTTTCTGATATCTCTGACCACACGATAAGTCATGGAATTATTGATCATATTCAAAAACCACTGCAATAGCGCAGTTGCAAGAATGACAATCAAGGCTTTCCAAAGGATGCGATTATCCCAGGTGCGCGCAGCAATCATATCGATGGCCTTTCCCGTCAAAATCGGAAAATATAATGTCAAAGCCACAACTGCAATTGCCAACAGTACGGATAAGGCCAGCAACCATACATAACGCTTCATATATTTCAAAACTTTTCGGAGAGTTTTCTTTTGATTATTTCTTTTCATTCTATTCTCCCTCCTTTTGAAATTGTGACATATGAATTTCTTTATAGACCTCACAAGTTTGCAGTAACTCATCATGGGTTCCGATGCCGGCCACTTTGCCATCATCCAATACCACTATCAAATCTGCGTTAAAAATAGAAGAAGTCCTTTGGGAGACGATAAAAACAGTTCTGTTTTGACTGCTCTTTCTAATCGCCTTTCTCAAGGCTGCATCTGTAGCAAAATCCAAGGCCGAAGCACTGTCATCCAAAATCAAAATCTCCGGATTGCGCACCAGTGCACGGGCAATGGTTAATCTCTGTCTCTGTCCGCCGGATAAATTCTTTCCGCCTTCTACGATGCGACCGTCAAGTCCTTTATCCGCAACCACATCAGAAGCCTGTGCAATTTCAATTGCCTTTTGCAACTCCTCATCTGAGGCATTTTCATTGCCCCACAAAAGGTTTTCGCGGATGGTTCCCGAAAACAGTACTGCCTTTTGCATCACACAACCAATTTTGCTTCTTAATGCTTGATAAGTATAATCAGAAACTTCCACACCATCTACTTTCAGACTTCCTTCCGAAATATCATAAAAACGTGGAATCAGATTCACAAGCGTGGATTTACCGGATCCCGTACCGCCGATGATACCGATGGTCTGACCGCGCTTTACTGTCAAATTCAAATGTTCCAGCGCCGGTTCTGCACCTTTGTCATATTGCATACTGACATCGCAAAATTCTACTGCAATATCGCTTCTTGTGACAGATTCCAAATCCGGCTCTGTCACAACCCCTTCCTTCATGGATGATTGCATCTCAGTTAGTTCTGCGATTCGATTTGCGCAGGCAAGGGATTTATTGATATTGATAATCAAATTTGCAAGCTTAACCAATTCCACTAAAATCGATGTCATATAGCTTACCAAAGCCACGACTTCTCCCTGCGTCAACACACCTGCATAAACTTCTCCGCAGCCAATCCAGATAATAATAATCACGGCAACATTAATCATGATATAGGTAATCGGATTCATCAACGCGGAAATTCTGCCCACAAACAATTGCAGACGAACCAATATCTGATTCTCCTCTGTAAATTGCGCTTTTTCCTCATCTTCCTTTGCAAATGCACGTATCACTCTTACGCCCGAAAGATTCTCCTTTGTGCGCAGAAGAATGGTATCCAAAGCAGACTGCACCTTCTTATATAACGGGATACTGATCAACATCACACCAAATACCACAATTGATAACAATGGTATGGTAACCACAAAGACCAATGCAGCTTTCACATTGACTGTAAAAGCCATAATCATTGCGCCAAACACGATGAACGGAGAACGCAGAAACAATCGCAATACCAGATTGACACCGGATTGCACCTGATTAATATCGCTGGTCAAACGCGTAATCATCGTGGAGGAACCCAGACCATCCAAATCCCGAAAAGATAATGACTCAAGATTACGAAATAATGCAGCACGCAGACCTGTTCCAAATCCAACTGCGGCCTTTGCCGCAAAATACTGCGCTGTAACAGAAAATCCCAATCCCACAACAGCCAGAATCAAAAGTAATATACCATTATGCAAAATACCGGTTTGATCCTTTGCAACAATTCCCTCATCAATGATTCTTGCCATAACAAGCGGAACAAACAATTCCAGCAATGCTTCTAACAATTTAAATAGCGGTGCTAAGAAGGCTTCTACCTTATAGTCTTTTAATAAATACAATAATCTCTTCATAAAACCTCCAAATCATTACATCAGTATAGAGCATTACCGGTTGAACTGTCAAAAAACCCTTTAAAATTCATTGTTGTTATGATAGAATATACTAAATCTGGGAGAGAAAAAACGGGGTACAAATTCTTATAGACTTGGAGGAATGTACAATGCAAACAAATGAATCTGCTGAGAACTATCTGGAGACAATATTAATTTTAAGCCAACGTTTACCGGTAGTTCGTTCCGTAGATGTAGCAAATGAATTAGGCTTCAAAAAATCATCCGTCAGTATCGCGATGAAGAATTTAAGAGAAAAAAATCATATCACTGTCACAGATGCCGGTTTTATCTATTTAACCGATTCCGGAAAAGAAATTGCTGACCGTATTTATGAAAGACATACTTTGATTACACGCTTCTTCGAGCATATCGGTGTGGATCCTCAAATTGCTGAAGATGATGCATGTCGCATCGAACATGTAATCAGCGCAGAAACCTTCATTGCATTAAAGAAGTTTTTACATTCAAACAATATCGACTAAAAAAATCCTTCTCCTGATGGAGAAGGATTTTTCTTTTATATCTTTGATTAATCTTTTTCAAAAAATGCAATTCCAAATGTTCCTGCACCACTTGCCAATGCGTTTGAAAAGCAGCTTTTGCATACAATGATATTTTCAAAAGGAATCCGCTTTTCCACTTCATCCAATACCACCTTACGTTGGTTCGAGGTGCATCCTGCAAATGAAATCATCACGACACGCTGGCTGATTTGACGTTCTTTGCGCAAACGCAATCCCACATATTTTCTCCACAGATTTTCCTTTTCACCTGTCAAAAATCCATCCACAAAGACACTTCTGTGACGCATACGCAAAACAGGATGAAGTTTTAAAACATTTGTAATCTTTACCAAACCGCGATTGGTATAACCTTGACGGCTCAACATCTCGGCACCTTCCACCAGAAATCCCGAATCGATTTTCGGACGGTACTCATCTAATGCAGCAATGACTTCTTCCACGCTCTTCCCAAAACTTGCAAGTCTTGCCGCTTCCACTACAAGCAAGCCCTCGCCAACAGAAATATGTCCGGAATCATATACATGTACATAATCAAATCCCTTTGCAGCTTCCACGGCACGGGAATATGTGGTACCTGTATTGCTTGCCATGGAAATGTGGATGATATCCACTGCATCCGTTAGATTGTCTGCAAAGAAATTCTCGAATTCTTCAACGGAGCAACTGTCCGTATATACATCTTCTGCCGTAATATATTGGGACATATTATCAGAATCAATTTCCACAGAATCTAAGAATCTTCCCTTTTCCGTACGAATATAAAGATTCTGCACATGAATATCATACTTTTCCAATAATTCCTTCGGCAAATCCGCAATACAGTCTGTGGTGATACGAACCTTTCTTTTTCTGCGCAATACTCCGGAATTACTTTCGCCGTTCTCGCTGTATATATTTTTATCCTGACGATAGGAAACAATTTCTTTTGGAAGCAAATTTAAAATTTCGCCCTCTAACTGCTCCGAACGCACAGGCTTCTCTAAATACGCATCAAATCCCACTTCCACATCAGCTGCTTCCGCCTCCTCTTTGCTGGCAGCTGTCAATGCGATAATCGGCGTATTTTTGCACAATCCGTTTTCCTGTTTTCTGATTTCCTTCATGGTTTCAATTCCGTTCATTTCGGTCATCATATAGTCCATCAAAATCACATGGAAAAACTTTTGCTTTGTAATTTCCAAACATTCCTTTCCACTTCCCACAGAATAAATCTGCATTCTGGTTGCGGCAAGCAATCTACTGGTTACGATGGTATTCATTCGGTTATCATCTACAATTAAGACACGCGCTTCCGGCGCTTCGAATTTTTGATGATATTGATATTTCTTGCGTTCCTCATCTGTACCGAACACAATCAACCCCACCGGTGTATGTTCCACAATTTTTTGCGGAATGGTCACTGTAAATACAGAGCCTTTTCGATAAATACTGTCTACCTTTACGGTTCCTCCCATCAGCTCTACTAACTGCTTCACAATGGAAAGCCCAAGTCCGCTACCTTCAATCCATGTATTATTGCGCTCATCTACGCGCTGGAAAGAATCATAAATTCTTGAAATATCTTCTTTCTTGATACCGATTCCGGTATCTGCCACAGAAATACGCATTTGATAAGTGCCATCATCATCCTTATCTCCTGTTGCCTCCAATGTGATGGTTCCACTATCCGTATATTTTACTGCATTATTTAAAAGATTTAACACGACCTGTATCAATCGCTTTTCATCTCCATAAAGCACAGACGGGAAAAGCGTATCGATATTCATTTTCAACTGCAGATTCTTCTTTGATGCCTGAATCAAAATCATGTCATACAGCTTTTGAAACATTGACTTAGAGCTGTATTCCATTGGTATGATTTCAAGCTTATTAATCTCGATTTTAGAAAAATCCAAAATATCATTCACCAGAGAAAGCAACATTCTCGTAGCACTATCGATATCATTTGAATATTCCTTGATTGTTTCATCCGCATCCGAACGCATAATCAATTCGTTTAATCCCATTATGGTATTAATCGGTGTGCGAATCTCGTGACTCATGCCTGCAAACAGATTGTTGCGCGAGCGCGCATTTTTTTCGAGTTCCTCCGCACGATGCTCTGCCAATTTTCTCGCTTCATCATACAGATGCATTTGCACGCGCAATAAGATACCCACGAAAATTCCGATGATAATCAAACTAAAGATAGAATCAAAGGTTCCTGTAAAACGACTCAGCGGCGGCTTTACAAAACCTGGATGTAAATATGCATGGACATAAACGAAAATATCACAGCCAATGGTTGCAATCAAGCAAATCCAAAACAATGCCCCGTCGAACATTAAAAACACATAGAAGTAGCCCAACAAAAACCACATAACAGAACCGCTTTGCATGCCGCCTTCCATGTAGAAAACACATGGATAAACCACCAGATTTAAAACCACAAAAATCAAAAACGAAGCAATCTTGATTTTCCTTTTGATCAGGCTAAGCCACATACCAAGGACAACCACAATCAGTGTTGCAATCATAAAGACACTCAATGCAAAACTATCTGTAATCAAAAACGTTTCGATGGAATTCACCAGACATAACCCGGTTGCAATTACGACAATGACATAAAACAGTCTTTGCTTAATCGAAGCATCTTTCCAAGCTTGCCAATCGTTCTTATAAATTTTTTCTTTGATATTATTGATTATCCGTATCATAAACGATTCCTTAATTATTTCAATTTCATTACCAATTCCATAGCAGGAATAAAGTCAAGCATCGAAATTTTCTTTTCCATTTCAGCAATCACTTTATCCATTTCTGTTTTGCCATATCTGGTTCCTCTGGCAATTTTCAAGGCGTCGAGCATCTTGTCTCCGTCCAATTCAAAAGCAGCATTTTCCAGATTGCGCTTAATTTCTTCAAAAGTTTCTTTCGACAATTCAGGCAGATTCGAGATATCATGTTCTTCCTCTTGTGCCACCTGGAAATGTTTCATCAGGTCAAGGATCAACGACTTTAACATGTCATATACCTTCGCATGATTGGCTCTGATATAATCAAAGTCCCCATCTTTTCCTGCCATTTCCAAGCGTCTTGCAAGTTCCGAAAGTTCATCTGCCCCTATGGATTTCATGGAGCTTTTCACACCATGAATTGTGATAATATAATTATTCCAATCCTCCTGGTCAAAAAAAGCTTGAAGAGGTTCATAATTCTTTTCCCCTTTGTTTGCATAAATCGAAAGAATATCACGATAGGATTCCTCTCCTCCGCAATATACATAACCACTCTCACGATTTAGACTTTCATAAGTGTAATTTCCGTCTGAAATAATATTTTGTTCTTGAGTTTCTGTTTTGCTTTCGGTAGTATCTTCAGGCTCTGATTCTTCCACAAATTTCTGCGGCGGCAATACACGCCTTAACATACGTTCCAAAACTGAAATTTCCACCGGTTTTTCTAAGAAGTCATTAAAGCCTTCACCGATTAACATCTCTCTCGCTCCGGCAACAGCATTTGCGGTAAGTGCCACAATCGGAACAGAATGATAAAAATGTCCCGGCAATGAGCGAATCCGATGCAGGCATTCTACACCATCCATTTCCGGCATCATATGGTCCATAAAGACAAAATCATAATCCTGACTTGTAATCTTTTCCAAAGCCATTGCTCCGCTGTTTGCCATCTCCACAGTAATATGATACCGCTTTAAAATACCTGCAATCACATGAATATTCAGTTCATTATCATCAACCACAAGCACGCGCACACCCGGGCAAATGAATTTCTTATTGAGTGATGTATTCTTAGCATTTTTCTCCTGCTCTCTGACATCGATATTTAACGCATGTGCAATCGGCATAAGCTGGAACGGTTTAAAGATTTGATGAATCTTTTTGTTCTCAAGTCCCATGCCCATCTTCGTATCCATAACAACAACGACATTCATCTTGGCAGATAAATTATCAAAGTATTCGCTGTCTTCTCTGTATTCCGAAATACTGATAAAAATATGCGTCAAATTTCCTTCAGATTGACGGCGCTTTAATTCCGCAAGATTCCTGCAAAAAACAGTTTTTACATTTAACTGTTCTTTCATGTTGAGAATAGAAGCATAATACTCGTCTCTCGTTTCGCCCTCATAATGTTCCAAATTAAAATAGATGGCCACATTTTTTTGATCCGGATTTTTGATCGTAATGATTGGACGTTCGTCCACCACTCGTTGCGGCACTGTAATACGAATTTCAGTTCCTTTTTCGTATTCACTGAATGCGGAAATCGTTCCGCCCATTTTCCGGATGATTGCACGCGTAATATTTAATCCCAATCCAATTCCGCCAACCGCTCTGGTTCGTCCGGCATCCGCCTGATTATAAGTTGAGAAAAGATTTTCCAATTCAACTTCCTTCATTCCGATTCCGGTATCTCGAATGGAGATAATCAAATTGATTCCATAGGATTCTTTACGGAAAAAGATATCGATGACAACGCAGCCTTCTTCTGTAAATTTAAAAGCGTTATTGACAATATTCATAATTGCACGGCGCAAGCGTTTCTCGTCTCCCACAAGGCCGCGCGGCAAATCAGCTGCATAATTTACAATTAATTCTACTTTTTGGTTATTTTGCAAGCTTGATGCCATCACAACCACATCATTGATGGTTGATGAGATATCATAGGTTTCTTCTTCCAGAAAAATCTGTCCCTGCTCCAATTCAGAGAAATCCACGATATCAGAAACAACAAACATAAGATTACGCGCCGCCTGACTGATATGAACAATTTCATCCTTCGTCTTTTGCGGATCATCTTCTTCTAAAATAATATCTACCAAACCGGAGATTGTATTGATTGGTGTTCTGATTTCGTGGCTGACATTTGCAAGGAAATCATCCTTTCCGTTTTGTGCTTTTTCCATTTCCTGCACAAATTCCGCCATATACTTCTGCGTGTTATTTCTAAAATGCACCCACATATGTAAGACAATGCAGATTACCAACGTACTGGCGATGGCGAAAAGATGCTTCATCACATTTTGGGAATCCATAAAATCAATACTATTTACCCATGCAACATGAATCAATGTCATCAGCATCAAGGTGACAATCGAAAGCCAAATGGTCGGCGGATACGCATATAGAGCTAAAACCACCACCATAGCGCCAAAAGGCACCAGAATCAGCAACATATCTTTTGCAAAGATGGAATACATTACAACAGATATATTCTGCAAAATTGCGATAATCACGATTCTGACATTCGCAGATTGAAATTTTCCGAAACTGATAATCCAGATTAACAATGCGGAAAATCCGCAATACATTGCAAACCAGGATGGCCATTCCTGATAAATCCCATATCCCATCTCCGACAATATAAATAATGGAATCAATATTGCAATAATGATTTCAATATTTCTTTTTTGTTTTGCTAATGAATCCGTTCCCAAAATAATACCTCTATAAGATTAATACTTTCCAAAATCCTCTTCCAGAGAAATGATTTGTTCGGCTTCTTCCGTCTTTACTTGCTCACCCAATCGATAAACCGAGAGTAATTCCTGCATTCTTCCGGCTTGATTCGATAATTCCACACTTGCAGCAGCACATTGTTCTGAAGTGGCGGAATTGTTCTGAACCACCTGTGAAACCTGCTCGATTGCTTGATTGATTTGCGCAATTGCAGTGGCCTGATAATTTGATTCCTCTTTAATCTCATAAATAATCTCTTTGCTCTCGCTGACAGCTTCTGTAATTGCATCAAGCGCCTTTGCTGTCTCTTCGGCAATTCCGGAACCATTTTTTACTTTTTCAATGGAATTTGCAATTAATTCTTCGGTTTCACTGGCAGCCTGCGCTGATTTCGCAGCCAGATTTCTGACTTCCTCAGCCACAACAGCAAATCCCTTTCCTGCTTCTCCTGCTCTTGCCGCTTCCACAGCCGCATTCAAAGCAAGAATATTGGTTTGAAAAGCAATATCATCAATGACCTTAATAATCTTTTCTATTTTCTCGGATGACTCATTGATTTGCTCCATCGCATCCATCATCTCTTTCATCTGGTCATTGCCCTGATAGACATGACTGATTGCATTTTCCACAAGCTCGGTTGCATGATTTGCTTCGCTTGCATTCTTTTGTGTCTTTTCAGCCACATCTTCTACAGATGCAGAAATTTCTTCAATCGCACTTGCCTGCTCTGTTGATCCCTGCGCCAAAGCCTCTGAGGCTCCCGCCACTTCAGTCGCTGCGGTATGTACAGAAAGCGCCGCATCGCTGATTCCGCTTAAAGCTGTTTTGTTTCGGGATACCATATTCTTTAATGCGATATTTAATGCATCATCCTCGGATCGCGGAATCACATCTACTGTCAAATTACCGCCGGCCACAAGTGCAGCCACATCCGCTTGTGCTCTCATCACATCAGCAACTTCCGTAAAAGAATCAGTAAGTTCACCGAATTCATCATTTCCATGCTTGGTTAATTCTACATCCACATTTCCCCGGGCCATCTGTCTTGCAGCTTGATTCAACTGGCGCAAAGCGATTCGAATGCTATGAATCAAAGAAATGTTAGCGACTGCCAAAACAATCACAACTACAATAAAAAATCCCAGTGTAAAAAAACCGTAACTTCTTAAAAACTTTGCCTGATTTTCTGCGTTCACTACCCCTGTTGCAGCTCTATAGCCGGCAAATAATGAAATGATAATAAAAATATCCGTAATCACAGAAACAAGAATTAATTTTGTAACAACCCTCACATTTTTCATATTATGCCTCCTTCTCGACTTCTGCCGGTTCTAAAGCTTCCTGCTCGATGCCAATGAAATCATCATCATTTAGCAAACGATCGGGATCAAGCAATAGTTTCACCTCATTTCCCATTTTGCCGATGGCATAGACATATTTGTTTTGCGCATGGTCCGCCTTACCGATGCTCGGAGACGGAATGATATTTTCTTCCGCCAATTCCACCACTTCCGCAATCTTTTCTACAATCAGGCCAACTGTATTTTGCTTATATTGAATGACAATAATGCAGGTTCGGTCTGTATACGGAACTGGTTCTTGCTTAAAACGTATTCTCACATCTATTACAGGGACAATTTTACCGCGTAGGTTAATCAGTCCCTTCATGTAATCCTCACATTCCGGAACCTCTGTGATTTCCTGATATGCGATAATTTCATTCACATAATCGATTTTGATTCCGTAGGTTTCGTTTCCGGACTTAAAAGTCACAAACTTTGTAAGTTGTAATGTCGTAAGTTCGTCCATCCTTTTCCCCTCTCCTACTCAATCAAGTTCGCAGCATCCAAAATCAAAGCGATGCTGCCGTCACCAAGCTGTGTGCATCCGGTCAAGCCTTTGACCTTTCTCACATAGTCAGGAATCGGCTTTACAACAATTTCCTGTTTTCCAACCAAACGATCTACAAAAAGGCAGAAATTTTGATTGTCCACTTCCACAATCACCATCATGCCATCTTCGACACGCTCTGCATAATCCTTTAGATGATACCATTTGCCGACTCGTAATACCGGGAAAACATTTCCCCGAATCATTACGCTTTCCCCGCCGTCCGGCTCATATATCATCATATCCTCAGTGACACTCACAAACTCTTTTACCGAGCCGGTCTCTATTACAAATGAACTATTTGCGACTTCCATTACAATTCCGTCGATGATTGCAAGTGTGAGCGGAATCTTGAGTGTCATCGTAGAGCCTTCGCCCGGAACACTGTCAATTTCCAATGCCCCGCCAACTTTTTGCAAATTCGATACCACAACATCCATTCCGACGCCTCGACCGGACAGCTCCGTCACCTGCTCATTTGTCGAGAAACCCGGAAGGGTAATAAACTGATATACCTCTTTATCCGTAAAGGCAGTGTCCGGTTTTCCTGCTTCTATCAAACCATTCTTCCGCGCCTTTGCGAGAATCTTTTGGCGATTTAATCCGCCTCCGTTATCCGTGACAGAAATCCAAACTTTGCCGGACTCATTTTTTGCAGATAAAGTGATTTTACCCTTTTCTTTTTTTCCTGCTGCAATGCGCTCTTCCTTCGATTCAATTCCGTGATCCACGGAATTACGAACCAGATGCATCAACGGATCCGATATATGTTCGATAATATTTTTGTCGACTTCAGTGGAATCCCCTACCATTTCAAACTCAATTTCTTTTCCCAGCTTTCTTGAGCTATCAAAGACAATTCGATTCATCTTTTGGAAGGTTGCAGTCAGAGGAACCATGCGCATACTCATGATGACATTTTGCAAATCTGTTGAGATTTTGGTCATCTGACCTGCGGCTTTATTAAAGTTATCCAACACCAGTCCCGGAACTCTCAAGTCCGGATTCTGTAGCACAACCGATTCCGAAATAACCAGCTCTCCGATCAAATCCATCAGCTGATCCATTTTTGAAACATCGACAGAAATAAATTGTGTTTTCTCTGTTTTTTTTGGTTTATCTTTTACCAGTTTCTTTGGCGAACTTGGTGTCCTGCTATCTGCAATGACAAAGTCACCCGGTGCAATGCTAGGCTTTTCAATGATTGTATCATTTCCGGAATCAAATCCCAATTGATAATCATGCTCACTGCAAGGATAAATATCTGCTTTTTGCACATCATATCCTGGTTGAATGATTCGCTCAAGATCCTCCTTCGTTTGCTTTGTCTTCAAAAGAATTTGGAATCCGTTTTTTAAGATTTCATCTGCGCTCTGTTCATTCGTGAGAATGTCATCCGGCGCATACATAATATCTTCCGCTTTTTCTTTTAATGCAAATACAAGCTTATATGCATGAATATTTGCCAATCCCACTTCCGGGTTATATGTCAGATAGATTTTAAAATAATTGTCTCCACCTGATGATACGGGAGCGATATAAAAGTTTCTTGGCGCCTCATCCTTCTTTTCCGGCGTCGCCTTTTTGACCGCACTTTCCCCTTTGATTTTCTCCAAAAATGCTTCTATGGTTTTTACCAGTTCGGTACTATCTCCATCCGGCTGATCGCCGTCAGATAATTTATCCATTTCACCGGATATAAAATCAGCCACGTCAAGTACCAGTTCCACCAACTCCATATGCGGAACATTACGTGGGTGGGACTCACGGATAAAGAAGAACACATCCTCGAGTCTGTGCGCAACCGTGGTAATGTCATCAAACATCATCACTCCAGAGGAACCTTTGATCGTATGCATTGCGCGAAAGATTTCATTGATACTGTCTTCATCGAATTCATCCGCATCCTTTTGATCCAATACCGTATCCTGAAGTTTCTCTAGCAGTTGCGTATTCTCATAGAGGTATACATCAAGCATATCCCCAGTGTTGAACTCCTCTGCCATAGACAGCTCCTTTCTAGATTAAGCCGATTTTTTTCAAAGCCTGTTCGAATTTCTCCTGATCAATCGGTTTTCCGGAATAAATTGTACATCCCAATTCAAATGCCATTTTCACATTCTTCTCGTCATTTAAAGCGGTAGTCATAATCACCTTAGCGCCATCCTCCATGGAAATACCGTGTTCCTTTTCCAGATTACGAATTCCCATCAAAGCCTGATAACCGTCCATGACCGGCATCATAATATCGAGGCAGACAAGGTCATATGGATCATCCTCCTCCAAAGCCATCATGAAAGCATCTACCGCTTCCATACCATCGACAGTTACGTCGCACTCTCCGTATTTTGACAAGAAATTTGTCATAAATTTTCGCGTTACAAAATCGTCCTCTGCCAATAAAATCTTCATATATGATCTCTCCTTTTCAATTCATATAGCATTTATTTATAACCTGATAGGTTTTGTTAGCAATTTCTTAGGTTTCTAAACAAACTGTCTGTAAATCTTTTTCACAATGCCATAAATATCAGGATTAAATTTGCTTTCTGCATCTACTTCCATAATCGCAAGAGCCTCTTCCAAAGAATAAGCTTCACGATAACTTCTGTCTTCCGTTAAAGCACAGAATTCTCCGACGACAGCCACAATCTGTGCTGCCAGCGGAATTTCATCTCCTTTTTTCCCGGTTGGATATCCTGTCCCATCATAATTTTCATGATGATAATGTGCAATTTCTTTTGACATATGGATAAAATTGTTAAATTCGCCATTGCCTTCGATATCCCGCAGAATTCGAGCACCTTGTGATGTGTGGCTTTGCATAACTTTCACTTCATCCGGTGTCAACGCATCCTGCTTTTGCAAAAGAGAGGATGGAATTGAAACATTACCCAAGTCACATAGTGGCGCAGATAGTTCGATTGTATCCACATAGGAATCCGAAATCTCTTTATCAAATTTCGGTGAAAGCTGTAATGCTTCCGCCAATATTCTGCAGTTCTTGCTCAACCGCTCCATATGAGTCTCATCATAATTCGCATTTTCTCTCGCAACACGAATCAAGGCATATAATACATTCTTTTTCTCTTTTTCATTTTGCTCCATTTGCTCTGTGACAGAATGTTGCAATTTGCGATTTAAATCCTGCAATTCTTTTCCTGCCTGAGCAGCCTTTAGGTGAACACCAACTCTGGCTTTTACCACCTCAGGAATAAATGGTTTGGTAATATAGTCCGCTCCGCCGATTTCAAATCCCTTTACCACATCCGATGGATCATCGTAAGCAGAAATAAAAATAACAGGAATTTCTCTTGTGTGCGGATTTTTCTTTAATTGAATGCATAATTCATAGCCATCCATAACAGGCATTGCCACATCCGAAACCACAAGAGAAAACTGAAATTTTTCTATGATTCTTAGCGCCTGTTCCCCATTTTCCGTCAAGATTGGCTGATAACCCATCTCTGCAATAATATCCCGCAAAGCAAATCGATTGGTTTCTACATCATCTACAATTAAGATGCGGGGTGTCTTTGTGTCATTCATACTCCGTTTCCTACCTTCTCCTCATCTAGCAGACCTTTCAAAGTCTTATGATACTCCCGTGCCTTTTCCTGGTCTTCCTTTTGAACAGCCATCTTCAGTCTTAAAGCAGCTGTCTTAACATCTTTTGGCGCCTGTGCCGTCATCTTCTTCACGGCATCCGCAAAACCTTCCGCCTTTTCCCAATTCTCCATATCGATACATAGAATAATCTTTTGCATCTTTTTATCAATTTCAGCCCGATTTTCTTCTGATCCGTAATTCCACATTTCATTGGCAATATCAAAATCATCCAATGAATAGCTTGCGACCTGCTCATTGCTTGTCAGATCAAAACCTTTTGCCTCTGAAACTTCATCCTTTGGAAGCTCCAGCCAAATGTGGAATGAAAACATCGAACCCTTTCCGTATTCGCTCTCCAGATGAATCGAGCCACCCATCATTTCTACCAATTGTTTGGTGATATTTAAGCCCAATCCGGTTCCACCGTATTTTCTGGTTATGGACGCATCCACCTGTGAAAAGCTTTGGAATAATTTATCTTGATTTTCTTTGGCAATTCCGATTCCGGAATCAATTACCAAGAAAAACAATTCGATTCTATTGTCGACCTGTGCGGTCATTACTACTTCGAGAATAATTTTACCTGCTGATGTGAATTTCACTGCATTTGAAAGCAGATTGTTTAGAATTTGCACAATGCGAAGCTCATCACCGATTACTCGCTCCGGAATCTCCGAAGCTACAGTTATAAAGAAATCCAATCCTTTATCGTTGATTTTGCTTTTATGATTTGAAACTGCATAGTCGATCATATCTCTAAAGACAAATTCCCTTGTCTCCAAAGTAAACTTACCGGCTTCGAGTTTTGAGAAATCCAATACATTATTTATAATGGCATGCATATCCTGACAACCACGCTCGATCAACTGCAATAGACGCACCTTCCCCGGCTCAGTCTCTTTCTCCAGCAGTTCGCGTGTATTTCCTGATATTCCGTTAACAGGGGTCCTAAGTTCATGGGTAACATTTGCCGTAAACTCGGATTTTACCTTGAGAGCCTCTGCAATTTGTAAATCCACCTCTTGCACTTTTTTACGCATTTGCACAATTTCGGTGGTTTCATATCCAATTGCGGAATAAATCCCATCACCGATTTTTTCGAACTTTACGCAAATATTAAAGCAGGTTCGATTTCTGCGATAGGCTTCTGTTTCTATATCATGCCCATCCATCTCTTCACTGCAGGTTAATTTTCCCACACCTACCGTGAAAAGAGATGGAAAAATATCTACGATTGACGTGATATTCATCTGATCCCCGTACTCCAGCCAACGATTGGCTGCCAAATTGGCATAGAAAACCCGTCCTGTTTCATCAAAAAACAGGATTAACTCATGTGCATGATCGGTTGCAAAGCGCATGAACTCGTTTTCTTCCATAACTCCCTCCTAACAAAAAATTTAGGACTTCATTACTAATTATAGTTAATTTGTACCATAAGTACAAGGGATTCTGACATTTTTATCTGCAACCTGTACTAATTGATTCAATTGCCACAGCACCGCCTCTGACGATGGAAATCTGTTTAAATTTAGACTTCAGCAATGCAATCAGTTCATTATTTCGATGTTCAGTCAGATGACTTTCTAAAATCACACTGTCCTGATTCAAATCAACCACTTCAATTTTGAAAACCTGAGCAATTTGGAAAACCTGTGTAATCTGATCCTCTGTCAGTTTGCTTACTTTGGCAAACAGAATTTCCTTCATATGCAAAGGCACATCCGTAAGATCAATAACCTTGATGACCTCTACCATGCGATTCAACTGCTTTTTAATCTGCTCAAAGGTAATATCATCGCTGGTGACACAAATTGTCATACGAGATACAGTCTTATCCTCGGTTTCACCTACTGTAAGTGATTGTAAATTATAACTTTTTCCGGAGAACAGTCCGGATACTTTTGCCAGAACGCCCACCTGATTTTCCACATATAGCGCGATCCAGCGATTCTTCATCTCTGACATAAACTGCCTCCTACTTTAAAATCATTTCGCTCATCGGATTTCCACCTTTTACCATTGGAAGAACCAATTCATCTGTGGAAATCATAAATTCGATTAACTTTGGCACACCCTTATGTTTCTTGGCCTCATCAAATGCTGCCGCAACCTGTTCCGGAGTCTCTGCACGAATTCCAAAGCCACCGTAGCTTTCTACTAATTTCACAAAATCAGGTGTATATGGAGGACAATTCTTATTCGGGCCTTTGCATTCCGCCGGACAACTTCTGCGTTTGCGCAGGCAGGTAGCAGAATAACGCTTTCCATAGAAAAGCTGCTGCATCTGACGCACCATTCCAAGATAATAATTGTTCAATACACAAATCGTAACATCTGCGCCTTGTACAACTGCAGTTGCAAGCTCCTGAATATTCATCTGTAAGCCGCCATCTCCCGAGATACAGATGACTTCACTGTCTCTGTTTGCAATCTTTGCTCCGATTGCAGCCGGAAGACCAAATCCCATGGTTCCCAAGCCTCCGGAGGTCAAAAACTGACGTGGTTTCGTCAATTCCAGATACTGGCTTGCCCACATCTGATGCTGTCCAACATCCGTTACATAGATTCCGTCCGGGTAAGCCTTATTGATTTGCTCCATAATCATCTGCGGAGAAAGCCCCTTATCTCTTCTCATTGCCAATGGATTTTCGCTTTCCCAGATGGCGATTTGATTCATCCAAGCCTTTGTGTTCTTAGGTTCTGCCCACTCCAATAATTTTTCCAATGCTACTTTTGCATCCGCTACAATTGGAATATCTACCACAACATTTCTGGAAATGGATGCTGTATCAATATCGATATGAATAATCTTTGCTTTAGGTGCAAACTCATTCAAATCTCCTGTAATACGGTCATTAAAACGCGTTCCGATTGAAAAAAGTACATCGCATTCGCTGACAGCCTTATTCGCAGAATATCTTCCATGCATACCGCAATTTCCTACATATAGCTGATGCTGTGTTGGAATCGCGCCCTTTCCCATGACAGTGGTAACCATAGGGACATTCATCTTCTCCACAAAGGCGCGCAACAATTCATTGGCACCGGAAATATGAATTCCGCCACCGGCTAAAATCAACGGACGCTTTGCAGATTTTAGAGTTTTATAAGCCTTCTTTAGCTGGCCCACATGCACCCCGTCATTGATGCGATATCCACGTATCTCAACCTTATCAGGATAGTTTGCAGGTCCGGAAGCAGTCTGAATATCCTTTGGCAAATCAATTAAAACCGGCCCCGGCTTTCCTGTTTGGGCAATATGAAAGGCCATCTTGATTACTTTTCCCAGTTCAGCACGGTTTCGCACTGTCACACTGTATTTCGTAATCGATCTGGTAATTCCAACAATATCCACTTCCTGAAATGCATCATTTCCAATTAATGCAAGTGGAACCTGTCCCGTGAAGCATACCAATGGCACATTGTCATAATGCGCATCTGCTAATCCTGTTACAATATTGGTCGCACCCGGTCCGCTTGTTACCAAACAAACGCCTACTTTGCCTGTCGATTTTGCATATCCTTCTGCTTCATGAATTAATCCCTGCTCATGTCTTGGCAGTACCAAATCAATATTGTCTGTTTTATATAACTCATCAAAGAGGTCTGTAACGGTTCCGCCCGGATAGGCAAAAATCGTATCTACTCCCTCTTCCTGCAATGCTTTAACAAATAATTTTCTTCCTGTGATGTCCATAATATCTCTCTTTTTCTCTATTGCTTTCTTTTATAGAGGTAAAAGTAAAATTCCAGATCAAAATAGGTCTGTTCTTCGCTATCGCCTACTAATTCCCAGTCATCTTTCTCATCCAGATTTGGGAAATATGCATCTGCATCATACGCATAATTAATCTTGGTGACATGTGCAATATCACATTCATCCAACATCTGCTCATATATTTTCTCGCCGCCGATGACAAAAATATCTTCGCTGTTATATTTTTTTAATTCTTCATGCAGCTCGTCCATAGAGTGTACAACGATGGCATCTTTTACCTGGTAATTCGGGTTACGGGTTAGCACAATATTTGTGCGATTTTTCAGCGGAAGCCCGTTCGGAAAACTCTCTAGGGTCTTCCGCCCCATGACGACGACTTTCCCGGTGGTTGTTTCCCGAAAGAATTTTTGATCTGCCGGGATTCTTACCAACAACTCGTTGTTCTTGCCAATGGCCCAATTCTTGTCTACTGCTACAATTAAATTCATGTATCCGGCTCCTCTCCTAAATTGCGATTGGAATATTCTTGATCTGCTCACCTGTTACATAATCCGTAATCTTAATATCATCAGTTGTGAAATCATAGAAATCCTTGATTTCCGGATTCAACCAAAACTTCGGAGCAGGATGTTGTTCTCGTTTAATTAACTCTTCCACCAACGGAACATGTCGGTCATAAATATGTGCATCTGCGATGACATGAACAAGCTCTCCTACTTCCATATCACACACCTGTGCAAGCATATGTACCAAAACCGCATACTGACAAACATTCCAGTTATTTGCAGCAAGCACATCCTGAGAACGCTGATTCAAAATCGCATTCAATGTCAGCTTGTCATGTCCCTTCTTTTGTGTCACATTGAATGTCATGCTGTAAGCGCATGGATATAAATGCATTTCATGCAAATCCTGATGCACATAAATATTGGTCAAAATACGACGGGAAAAAGGATTATTTTTCAAATCATAAATCACACGATCCACCTGATCGAACATTCCCTCTTTATACTGATGTTTCACACCAAGCTGATATCCGTAAGCCTTACCGATGGAACCGGTCTCATCTGCCCATTCATCCCATACGGTACTCTTTAAATCATGAATATTATTGGACTTTCTCTGCCAAATCCAAAGCATCTCCTCTGTACAGGTCTTGATTGCGGTCTTACGCAATGTAATTGCCGGGAATTCCTTTGATAAATCATATCGGTTTACCACACCGAATTTCTTGATGGTATAGGCAGAAGTTCCATCCTCCCAATGAGGACGAACCTTCTCTCCCTCTGTACTGGTTCCGTTATCTAAAATATCACGGCACATATCTACAAATACTTTATCTGCATAACTCATATTATTGTCCTCCTTCTTCAAGTCTCGCTCGCCCTAATCACACACTTTCCTATATTTTACTCATTTCCACAATAGATGTGAAGAGTAAAATAAAATCAAATGTTACCATTCACAGTCTGTATTATGATAAACATCCTCCGCCCATAAACCCGGTACCCCCCTTCACTTTGCAAGAATATTTTGGTTTTCATATATGCAAAAGCTCGCATCCTGATAGACATGCGTCTTTTGAATGCCTGTACAATTTTGAAAAAAGTTTTATGGTTGGCGGACACCAAAAACTGTCGTATATGTACT